>JAJXBQ010000246.1:0-4632 GCA_021640525.1 Segatella copri | reverse complement strand
GTTTAAATTATGAGAAAATCAAAAAGTAATGCGATGTTGCGAGGACTAGCAGCCTCAGCACTCGTCCTAATGGTCTCGGCGACAGCTTGGGGACAGAAGGTGAAGATTACGGGTACTGTAATCGACAATACCAATGAACCCGTTATCGGAGCTTCGGTTCTGGAGAATGGTACCAAAAATGGTGTTGCTACTGACCTGGATGGTCACTTCACCATCGAAGTACAGCCAGGTGCCAGACTCAAAATTTCTTATATAGGTTATAAGAATAAGGAAGTGAAAGCTTCTAACGGCGTACAGATTATGCTCGAAGAGGAGTCTAATATGCTCAACGAAGTGGTGGCTATCGGTTATGGCTCTGTCAAGCGTAAGGATGTAACTACTGCCGTCTCCAGTGTGTCAGCTAAAGACCTTGATACCCGTCCTATCGTATCTGCCGCTGCGGGTATGCAGGGAAAGGCAGCCGGTTTGCAGATTTCGCAAGCCAATGGTCAGCCAGGTGCTTCACCAACCATCCGTGTGCGTGGTACCACCTCTTTAAATGGTAGTAATGATCCGCTCTATGTAGTAGATGGTGTGCCAATGACCAATATCGACTTCCTGGCAGCTGATGATATTGATAATATCCAGGTGTTGAAGGATGCCTCTTCTGCTGCAATCTATGGATCCCGTGCTGCCAATGGTGTCATCATTATCGGTACAAAGCAGGGTAAGGCTGGCGTAGCCAAGGTATCTCTGAATGCACATTATGCATTTAATACTGTACGTGACAACCAGGAATCTCTCAATGCGGCTCAGTATAAGGAGCTGATGGATGAAATCGGTCTGGTGAAACTGCCTGAAGGCTTGAAAGACCAGACCGACTGGAAAGACGAGGTGTTCCGTACGGGTAATGTACAGGACTACCAGCTTTCTATTACCAATGGTACTGACAAACTGAGATACTTTATCTCGGGTGGCTATACAGGCGAAAATGGTGTTATCAAGAAGTCAAGCTATCAGCGTTACAACTTCCGAGCATCTGTAGAGAACGATATACGTAAGTGGTTGCGACTCAATGCCAGTGTAACTTATTCTGATTATACCAACAAGGGTACAGGTATCATTTCGGGTGCCGGTTCTAACCGAGGTGGCGTAGTAACCGCTATCGTCAATACGCCAACCTATGCACCGGTATGGAACCCGGAGAATCCTAGCCAGTTCTACAACAACTTCTATGGCGTGAACATTACCTCGCCAGCAGAGAATATCGCCCGTACTCAGAATAATAAGTCGGCTTACAACCGATTGCTGGCAACAGGAAAGGCTACTGTCACCTTTATGCCAGAACTGACTTATAACACATCTCTCTCATTCGACCGTACACA
Organism: Segatella copri; assembly: GCA_021640525.1. GTDB lineage: Bacteria > Bacteroidota > Bacteroidia > Bacteroidales > Bacteroidaceae > Prevotella > Prevotella copri_S. The sequence continues at coordinate 3,268 of JAJXBQ010000246.1, read as the reverse complement.
AGGAACAACCACCAACTTCCTTGACCCGATATCTACTACTATCGGCCGTCAGGAATTCGGTACAGGCTATGATGGTAGAAACATCAGCAGCGTTATCGTATGGGACAATGTATTAAACTATAAGAAGGCATTCGGAAAGCACAGTCTGGATGCAATGGCTGGTAGTTCCTGGACACAGAGCAAGTGGAGCCAGAACTATATCAACGGTAGCAACTATGCCAACGATCTGTTCCCAACCTTGAATGCAGCCAACAAGATTTCCTGGACAGGAACCGGTTCATCAGCTTCTGATTGGGCAATTCTCTCAACATTCGCCCGTTTGCAGTACAACTGGAATGATACCTATATGGCAACCGCTAATATGCGTGCTGATGGTTCTTCCAAGTTGGCACCTCATCACCGTTGGGGCTACTTCCCATCATTCTCTGGTGCCTGGCGCGTAAGCAATGAGAAATTTATGAAAGATATCAAGTGGATTGACGACTTGAAGATTCGTGGAGGCTGGGGACAGACCGGTAACCAGAGCGGTCTGGGCGATTACAGCTATCTGGCAAGATACAAAATCAATCGTGTGCAGTGGTTTGGCGAGGGAAATGATGCCAATGCTACTCCTACTTTCTCACAGGGCAACCTGAGCAATCCTGAACTGACTTGGGAAACAACAACCCAGACCAACATTGGTCTCGACTTGACCGTACTGGGCAACCGCCTCACCTTCTATGCCGATTACTATTATAAGAAGACTAAGGATATGTTGATGAACATCACCTTGCCGGCAGGTAGTGCTGCTGCAAGAAACCTGACCTATAATGGTGGTTCGATGATTAATAAAGGCTGGGAGTTTGCCATCTCTTCACAGAATCTGACAGGCGCCTTGAAGTGGAATACAGATTTCAACATCTCATTCAACAAGAATAAGTTGGAGAGCCTGTCTCTGACTCAGGTATATTATGAAGCCACGACTACCGATTTCGTCAACGAACAGGTGGTTCGCAATACGCCAGGTAAGCCATTGGGCAGTTTCTGGGGATATGTAGCAGAAGGTGTGGATCCCGAGACCGGTGATATGAAGTATAAGGACGTGACCGGTGATGGTCTGGTATCAGCCAGTGACCGTACTTATATCGGTGATCCGAACCCAGACTTCACCTTCGGTTTGACCAATACCTTCTCTTATAAGGGTTTGAATCTCAGTATTCTTATCCAGGGAAGTTATGGCAACGATATCTACAACGTTTCACGTATGGAAACCGAAGGAATGTATGATGGTAAGAACCAGAGTACTAAGGTGCTTGCTCGCTGGAGAGTTCCTGGGCAGATTACCGATGTGCCAAAGGCTAAGTGGGATATCCGCAACTCAACCTACTTCGTAGAAGATGGCAGTTATCTCCGTGTAAAGGATATTTCTCTCTCTTACGATGTGCCTCGCAAACTGATTTCCCGCTTCGGACTGACCCGTCTGCAGCCATACGTATCAGCAACCAACCTGCTAACCCTGACCGACTATTCCGGTATGGATCCGGAGGTTAACCAGTATGGCAACAGTGGTAGTGTGCAGGGCATTGACTGGGGTACCTATCCACTCAATAAGAGTGTAGTATTAGGTGTAAAAGTAGAATTCTAAACATCGACAACAATGAAAACATATCATACAATCAAGACATTGGCGCTCGGTGGCATCGCCATGTTCTCTTTGGCAAGTTGCTCTCTCGACTACGAGCCATTATCAGAGCCATCAGAAATAACACAGGGCGGTCAGACAGAGACCTCAACTGCCGTATTGAAGGACAAGGCTGCAGCAGATGCACAGCTCAAATCGCTCTATGAGTTATTCCGCAACCGCCAGGAGCATACCCATCTCGACTATCTTCTGGTAGGCGATTCACATAGTGATAATGCTTATGTCGGAACTACCGGTGCAGAGGTGGTACCTTATGAGACCAACTCTATCGATGCCAGCAACTCGGTATTGAGCCGTGACTGGAACCGCTATCTGGAGGATATCGCCAAGGCAAATGTGCTGATCAATGGTGTTGAGCAATTGAAGGGGAACGGTCAGATATCAGAAGCAGAATATCATTCCTATAAGGCACAGGGCGAAATCTTCCGTGCCCTGATGATGTTCCGAATGGCTCGTCTGTGGGGTTCTTTCCCAGTCATTACGACCATCGCAAAGACCATCACATCCGAGAATATCAATGAGGTATATCCTACCTATTATCCTCCTCGCAAGACACCGAAGGAATGTTATGAGCAGATTATTGCCGACTTGACGGATGCTGAGCAGTATGCACCGGATAATGATAACTCAGACCGCACCAAAATGACCAAGACCGTGGCTCAGGCTATGCTTGCCAAGGTTTATGCCGAAAAGGAAGTGCAGGATTATGACAAGGTAATCGCTTATGCCGACAAGGTGATGAATACAACCGGTGTAGAACTGGAAGACAGTTATGAAACACTTTGGGGCTATGATGAGACTGCGAAAGACTGCATGAAGCGCAATACCAAAGAAGGTATTCTGGAGGTGCATTGGACAACCGGTAACGGAAACTGGGAAACCTGGATGTACGGCCGTCAGTTAGACAACTGGGACTTCTACTTTACCTGGGCAAAGTGGATTACTCCTTCACGAGACATCATCAATGCCTTTGACAAGGAGGGTGATGAGGTCCGTAAGAATCAGGCTATCGTATATTATGCCTGTACCTGGAGCAACTATTATCCAGCTTCCAACTATCCGTTCATGTATAAGTTACGCTCTTCATACAATAATATTTACTGGGTTCGTCTAGCTGATATTATCCTGATGAAGGCTGAGGCAGAAGCCTATAAGGGCAATCTTGCCGAGAGTGCGAAACTCGTGAACCAGATTCGCAAGCGTGCCAAACTGAAGGAACTGACATCCGACAAGACTGGCAGCAAGGAATCTATGATAGAGGCTGTTCTCCATGAGCGCCGTCTGGAACTTGCCTTTGAGGGAGAACGCTGGTTCGACCTCTGCCGCAACAACAAGGTCGAGAAGTATCTCAACGGAATTGACAACCGTGACAGCGGACGCATCAGACAGGTGAAACAGTTTGACAGCAATTCATACCTGTTGCCAATTCCACAGACCGCTCTTGACCAGAATACCAATCTAGAGCAGAATCCAGGTTACTAAGCTAACCTGGATAACTTTCAACTCAAATCATTATTAACAAATAAAAGAAGAAACCCTCAAATCCGCAACCTATTGGGTTTCGTGGGATTTTGCTTGTAAAAGACA
>JAJXBQ010000245.1:0-4690 GCA_021640525.1 Segatella copri | reverse complement strand
TCTCTCCTTGCTTCCATTTACATAGAAGACTGTCTTGAATGTACTTCTCATAATTGTTTGCTTTTTGTTCAGTGCAAAATTAAACTATGAGAGCTGCATGGCAAATTCACAACCTGTGCAGAATGGAGAAACAAGAACCGACACCGTTAAAAAAGCTCATTAGGGCGTTTTTCTGAGGTAATGAATTGAAAGCGTTTCCACTTCTCAAATCTGCTATTTTCGCATTTCCTCACGAACGTCACTTAAAGCCAACAACTGCCACAACCACTTGAAACTCAAAACAAAAGCCCAAATCTGCTATTTTTTGCTTTTTTAGTCATTCTTTTTTCCAAAAAAACTCTTAATAAACTGTTAAAAAATGATTGAATATTCATTCCTGCTCCTTATTTCATTTCATCCGAGTTGAGTATGGTGATGGTCTTGCCCTCAATCCTGATGGCGCCCTTCTCCTCGAATTCGGACAGGCAGCGGAGGAGCGAGAACTTCTGGATGCCGAAGATATCCGCCATTTCCTGTCGGCTGACATCCAGATGGATGGTTCTGCTCTGCTGTTCGGTAGCCATCTTGATGAGGTATTGCGCCACCTTCTCCTTGACGGAGAAAAGGGAGAGCATGCGCATTTTCTGCGAAAGGAAGATATCTATCCTTGACAGATGCTGGATGAAGTTCCAGCGTATGCGCTCATCAGTATCTATCAGCAGTTTCAGTTCAGAAGGCCTCATGCGCAGGAGGGTAGTCTTCCTGCTTGTCTCCACGCTTACGGGCATCTCGTTATGATGTGCGAATATATAGGCAGGGGCAATCAGCATCGATTCTCCCAGCCTATCTATCTGAGCCTGCTTGCCCGACAATCCCGACATGCGGGCTATCATCTCCCCCTCGACAATGATGTCGGCATATCTGCAGGGCATTCCTGCCAGCACATAGGTTTCCCTGGCAGCAAGCTCCACCATCCGGTAGCTTACCGTCGATAGCGCCTCTCTGATTTCCTCTGGAGTAAACCCCTCAAACACTGTGCATTTCTGCAAGGTAACGAATATTGATTCTTTCATACATTTAAGTTTTATATTCAATAACGCATTTTCCCCCGATTTATTGTTTGCTTCCTTTAGAATCTTGAAGGCAGAATCTCCGCACGCCCTATAAGAGTAGAATCTTACTAGCTAAAGCTCTGGTAATAAGCAAGAAAAATACGAAAAAACTTTGGTGTCTTAAAATAAAGTTGTAACTTTGCAGCTGAATATTAATAAATGGAGGAAGAATATGGCAAATTATATCAGATTTGACTGGGCGATGAAGCGCCTGCTTCGCAACAAGGCAAACTATGCCGTGCTGGAAGGCTTTATGTGTTCGCTGCTGAACGAGAAATTCAAGATCAACCGATTCCTGGATAGTGAGAGCAATCAGCAGACCGAGAATGATAAATTCAACAGAGTTGATATCCTGGCAGAAAATGAGAAGGGAGAATTCATCATCTTCGAGATACAGAATACTCGGGAACATACCTATTTCCACCGTATGCTCTATGGAGTTTCCAAGGTCATCACAGACAATATCAGTCTGGGCGATGATTACGACAAGGTGCGCAAAGTATATTCCATCAATATCGTGTATTTCACATTGGGACAGGCTAAGGATTATGTATATCATGGCAAGACGATGTTCCAAGGACTGCATCAGCCGAATGATATCCTGAAACTCTCCAACCGACAGAGTGAACTCTTCTTCGGTGATGAAATCCCTCAGGGGCGCAAGACTAATCGCGAAGCCGGAGACATATTCCCGGAGTATTATCTGCTCTGCGTGAACAACTTCGATAAGCTGGCGGTGAACAATCTGGATGAATGGATCGAGTTTCTCAAGACCGGTGAGATCAGCGAGGCAGCCCAGGCCCCAGGTTTGGCAGATGCCCGCAAATGCCTGGATATAGATAAGTTGACCGTAGCGGAAAAGAATGATTATGTCCGTCACATGGAGAATCTGCGCTATCAGCGCAGCGTTATCAAGACGGGTTATGATGATGGCTGGCAGAAAGGTCTTGCCGATGGTCGGGAAGAAGGTCGTGCTGAAGGACGAGCTGAAGGACGAGCTGAAGGACGAGAAGAAGGACGCGAAGAAGGTCGTGCCGAAGGAGCCAAAGATGAGAAGAAGGCCACAGCCCGTCGTCTTCTTGCAATGGGCTTGTCTGCCGAGCAAGTGGCAGCAGCAACCCAGTTGTCATTAGATGAAATCAAGAAATTATAGCTGCTTTTTGCAATAGATAAAGGGAGATTTCGCCAAGAAATCTCCCTTTATTGTTGTATGCTCTGTATGGACGTTGTCTAACGGCTGCAAATTCTCCCTTAACTCAGTAGCTGCTGTTCCAGCAGCTGACTGCGAGGGAAGATGATCTCATTCTCTATATAGACATGCTCGTTCAGATTTTCTGCGAAATTCTTCAGCAGACTCAGTAGCAACTTATAATCTCCGCTGGCATCAGCTGCCGGGGTGTAGTTGTTTGTGAGCTTTCTGAGGCGCTGCTGGCGCTTGGTCTCATTATCATGTTCCAGTATCATCACGTGAATAGGCATGGCTACAGAGCCGCAATGTATCGGCACTGCAGGCTGACCCGTAAGCTGCGATTCCATCAGTTGATAGGTGAACGGAAAGAGAACCTGCTCTTCCTTCTGCAGATGGTTCTCCAGGTCAAGCATGCACTCGCTGAAGAGACTCTCTATTTCTGCCATTAACTGATTCTCACCCATCATCGAGTGGATGAGACTGAGGATTTCCGGACCCTTCTCACGGATTCCACGGTGATGAATCTTGAGGGCATAATCGATCAGCAGATCGGTTGGCCACTCCTCGAATTGATATTTTGATGCTCTCATATCCTGTTGTCATATAAAATTATTAAATTCCTTTTATCCTATATATTTTTTGATATCCTCTTCTACTGTTCCGTTTCCGGCTATGCCAAAGGTATCTACCAGAACCTTCAGTACGGCTGGTGAACAGAAGGCTGGGAGCGTAGGACCCAGATGGATGTTCTTTACGCCCAGATGCAGCAGGGCAAGAAGTACGATGACTGCCTTCTGCTCGTACCAGGCAATATTGAAGAAGATAGGAAGTTCGTTGATGTCGCTGGCTCCAAAGATCTCCTTCAGCTTCAATGCCACAACCGCCCAGGAATAGGAGTCGTTGCACTGACCGGCATCCAGCACACGGGGAATGCCGTTAATGTCACCCAGATTGAGCTTGTTGTACTTGAACTTGGCACAGCCGCTGGTGAGTATCACTACATCCTGAGGCAGCGCCTTGGCAAACTCCTCGTAGTAGTTGCGGCTCTTCATTCTGCCATCGCAGCCACTCATCACCACAAACTTGCGGATGGCTCCGCTCTTCACTGCCTCTACTATCTTGTCTGCCAGGGCAAAGACCTGGGCATGCGCAAAACCGCCGATAATCTCGCCTGTCTCTATCTCCCTAGGTGGCTGGCAGGTCTTGGCAAGCGCAATCACCTCGGAGAAGTCCTTGTGGCCGTCGGCACCCGCCTGGATATGCTTCCAGCCAGGGAAACCTGTAGAGTTGGTGGTGAAGACGCGGTTCCTGTAGCCTGCCGATGGCGATGGCGGTACGATGCAGTTGGTGGTGAAGACAACAGGACCGTTGAAGCTCTCGAATTCCTCCTTCTGTTTCCACCACGCATTGCCGTAGTTGCCCACCAGATGCTTGTACTTCTTGAGCTGCGGATAGTAGTGGGCTGGAAGCATCTCGCCATGGGTATAGACGTCGATGCCCGTGCCTTCGGTCTGGATGAGGAGATCTTCGATATCCTTCAGGTCGTGACCGGAGATGAGGATGCCCGGATTGCTGCCTGTGCCGATGTTCACTCTGGTGAGTTCCGGATTACCGTATGCTTGGGTGTTGGCCTTGTCGAGGAGTGCCATCACATCCACGCCGTACTTTCCTGTTTCGAGCACCATGCCCAGCAGCGTGTTCATATCAGCATCAGGGTTGCTGATGGTGGCGAGAGCACGGCACATGAAGCTGATAATCTCGCTGTTCTCTTCTCCCAGATGGGCTGCGTGCTCGTAGTATGCCGCCATACCCTTCAGACCAAGCATGGTGAGTTCCTTGAGCGAGCGGATATCTGCATTCTCGTGGCGGAGCACGGATTCACGGGTGCCCTCTGCCTCATAGTCTGTCTTCTCGCCACCCCAGGTTACCTCCTGATAGGCAGGTAGGTGGATATTCATGCTTGCCGCCTTTTGCAGCAGCTGTTTCTTCAGTACGATGCCCTTATCTACCTTTTGCAGGATATCCTGGTCGTTGAAGTTGGCGTTGGTAATGGTGGTGAAGAGTGCATCCGTGAGGAAACGGGTTACCTCTGGTGTCGGCTCTTTGCCTATGCTATGCTGTATGGTTCCTATGCCACGAACCACGCTGAGCAGCAGATCCTGCCACTTGGAAGTTGTAGCCTCCTTACCGCAAACACCCTTGATGGTACAGCCTGTACCCTTAGCTGTTTCCTGACACTGGAAACAGAACATCTTGTTTTCTGCCATATTGCTATAAATTAATGAGTTATTTTAATGTTTCCTTCCAGGCGGCAATCTGCCATTCCTGGTTTCCGGCTGCAAAATTACGGCTTTAAAAATAATCCTACGGTAACAATTGTGACCGTAGGATATTAAAAAAACATAAAAAG
>JAJXBQ010000244.1:0-4710 GCA_021640525.1 Segatella copri | reverse complement strand
GTCTGCAACATATTCAAACTGTCCTTTACCTGTCACTTTATACTTAATGGTATATTGTGTGGTAGAAGAGCCATCGTAAATGGCAAAGTTAATTGTATAGAAGACATCTACACCTTCCACAACATCCGCACTACCATAGATTGCTTTCAATCCCGGAAGGAATGCTTCTGGCAAACGTTCGAACATCAACTTTGTCAGATCGGCATCTGACATGTTACCATAAGCGGCAGCATTTTGTTCTCTCCACTTCGCCGGGCGGAAATCAAAATTGTTCTGATAAGCAGAGCTACCATAATAATATTCATTATTACTCTTACCACTAAATATAGGCGCATATTCTTGTCCCTTATTGGCAATCACCCAATCGGTGATGGTCTGATAGAATGCAGCAGTTTCTGCATCGCCCTTTTCTGCCTTCAAAGTAACCACAGTGCTCGGGTCAAAGTTCCACTTTCCGTCAGACAATACAAACTGCTCTGTCTTATCGACAATACGTGTATTCAACTCCCATCTCGCTTTTTCGGCAGAATAAGTGTATTCATCACTGTAGATCTTCAAATCAGTACCATTATAATATCTGTAGACTACTACACGTGCATCGCCATCAACAGGATATGCCACCATCTTAGACAAATAAGCAGGCAAATAGTTCACAGCCGGAACATCAGAAGTAAAGTAGCGTTTACTCTGTCCCATATCTCCGTAATCGGCATATGTCAGGACATATACGCTATTGCTCTTATTCTTCCAGTTCTTTCCATCGTATACTTTCACCGCGTAAGTAGGAGTAGAAAGACTGTTGGCCGGAATGGAGGTACCTACCATGATGTTATCGATCTGATAAGTAGTGGTTTTCTTATTGGCACCATCACCTTCGTACTTAAAGGCTACATACACCTTCTTGCCTGCATAAGCTGACAAAGACACTTTACCTGCAGAAGCAAACGTACCGTAACCACTTGTCGGCTTGGTAGGAATGCTGAAACCAGAAGTCACATCAACCCAATTGGCAGTACCGACATTTTCACCATCGAAATTCTCTGAAATAAGCACTGACAAGCAGCTGGCATTATAGTATCCCACGGTCACGTCAAAAGCGAGATAATCACCGGCAGTAACAGAAATAGCAGGGGTAACCATCCAGCCGACGCATGCCCCTTTCGTACCGTTTGCCGAATACTGAACATACTGGTTATCATCATAAGAAGTAACCTTCCACTGAGTGTCACCGGTAGAGCTGATAAACCAGCCTTTGAGCTCTTGCAAATCTCCGGTAGGAAGCGCCTCGAAGTTTTGCCACATCAACGGATTCTCCAACTGTCCCTCTCCCAACTTATAGTCAACGAAAACAGCTGTTCCCTTTTCGGCATCTTTGAACTTTTCGTTCAGGATCTTAGACATCTGACCTTCTGTCTTTTCATTCAGATAAGGCGCAAATGCATTCTCACCATAAACCAACTTGTATTCGGCATCCGTCGGTTTCAGATATTTCACCGAAGCATACTCCGACAGCAAAGAAGACATCGCTTCTTTGTACTTATACGTAATCTTTGCACTCGAACCCTTATCAGCAGTGTAATACTTATCAAGCAAGAAAGCAGGTATGTAATCCGCTCCCGTGATCTTCTCTGTCAGATACATGTTAGTCTTCACATTCTCAAGATCCTTAGACACACCGGCATCTGTAGCAATCTTCTTATTGGTCGAATTTGAGCTGATAGTTGCATAGTCAGCATCAGTCAGCGTATACTCTATCTTCATCAAATTCGTCGGTTGGGTCATATCGTCCAATCCTTCGAAGTTGTCATCGTTATATTTACAGCCGGACAGCAGAATCAACGACACCGCTACAGGCATTAATAGATTTCTATTCATAATTTAAACTTCCTGTTTTTAGATTAGAAATTAACTTTTAATCTCAAGCTATAAGTACGGCCGAATCCGTAGAACACATTGTAAGCGGTCTTCCAATCGTGATTGCTACCATCTGTCGCATCAGAAATATAAGTCTGGTCGAATAAGTTGTTCACGTTACCTGACAGTACTGCATTCAGCTTACCAAAGTTGAATTTATAACTTGCGTTCAAATCGAAAGTACTTGCAGTCGGAATACGCCAAGGAGTAGAAAAGTCCTTCTCACTGTTCATCACCAGGTCGTTTGAGTTCAATGACCAGTCAGCATAATTACGTGCGTATAAGTTCCAGTCGATACCCAGACGAAGGGCTTTGTCGATCTTGAAAGTAGCACCCAAAGCTGCGGTAGTCTGTGCAGATCCACCCACTTTCACATCTTTCAGGTTCAGTTTCATTGTACCCGGCTCCAATCCGTTAGCTGCCGCATTTACAAGAACGGTCACATCCTTACCATCGCTTCCCTTGATAGATGCGCTGTTCACAAATTGACCTTCTACAGTGAAGCTACCCGAAGCATTGCTATCCCAACGCCAGTTACCGATAGAGAACATACCGCTCAAATCCAGCCATTGGAAAGGTTTTGCTACAAAATCAAGTTCGACACCCTGGTGCAAAGCATTCACACCCTGCATATTGATAACAGACTTGGTAGAAACCAGCTTACTTGCATCGTAAGGCTCGCTAAGGCTGCCTTCATAGTAGTTTGTGATATCCTGTGAACGGGTAGTGGTTTTGTCCATCCAACGAGTGTGGTAGGCATTGATGTTCACAGTAAGGAAGCTCGAACGATAGCCGTATCCGATTTCGAAAGAGAACACTTTCTCGTTCACTGCATCGGGGTTTGTCGCATTGCTGACTGTTGAATTAAGGAAAGCACCTCCCGAGAAGAATGGAGCACGGCTGATATAACCGATATTGGCAAACACATTATGATTTTCGGTAAGGTTGTAGTTCAAACCTCCCTTTGCATTCCAACCGATGAAGTTGACAGTTTTTGATTTGGCGTGTGCCTTGTCATAGTAAAAACGGTCGTAACGCCAGTAACCGGTATTAGAAACCGAACCGGAAATGAAGGCACTCAACTTATCTCTGTTGTATTCACCTTGAGCAAATACTCCCTCAGACATCACATAGCCATCAAAGTCACGATAAACAATATCACCTACTTTCAATTTCTGGTTCACAAATGAAGAACCGGCAGCAGCGGCGGCATTGTTTGAAGCCAAAACACTTTTTCTTGAAGAAGAGTCTACATAAAAGTCACCACCATAGAGGTCAACCAATTCATTGGTGTGTGTACCTTTATAATAACGGTAGTCTATACCACCATAGAAATCGAAGTAATCACCGAACTTAGTAGTATAAGTAGAAAGCAGACCATACCAGTTATGGAAGTTCTTAGACTTCGACATTGCCATAACCGAACCATTCTCACTCGCTTCATTCAAAGCATATATTTCATCATACGCAAATGTACCGTCGGCTTTACGGAAAGTCATATTCAGGTTACCATTGTTACTGCCATACCAGTTACTGCGATCCGCACTGGTCAATCCCTGACCGGAATAGCCATATCCACGACCGATAGAAGCATACAGAGCCGTACTCAAACTTGACTTTTCATTAATCTGCCACAAATGGTTCAATGACAACTGAGGTTTATTATACACATTATATGCCGATGACTTTCTTTGTCCGTTCAACCCGAATCCGTAGGTAGGGTTATAACGATAAGGCTTCTCACCATTCATATAATTCTTCGCAACTTCCTGCCATCCTTCAATGGTAAGTCCGTCTTTATTTCCACGCTGATTATGCCACTGGGGAGCAGCAAAAGCAGTAAATGACAACTGATGATTGTCATTGAAACGCTTTGTAATATTCACAAACCAGTTGTAGGCTTCGTAGTTGGTTCCCTGGATATAACCATCGGCCCAGGTCTTACCTCCCAAAAGGGTCATGGCCCAACCTGATTTGGTCAATCCGGTAGATACCTTGAACAGGATTTTGTTCAATCCGTCGTTACCCATACCATAAGATACGAAACCGCCTTTGTTGGCATCGATTGTATTAGTCACAATGTTGATAGAACCACCCACTGAAGGAGCCGCTACCTTTGATGCACCCAAACCACGCTGTACCTGCATGCTACGAGTCACATCACTCAAACCGGCCCAGTTCGACCAATAGATGCCACCCCATTCCATATCATTCATCGGAACACCGTTAATCATCATAGCAGAGTTCTCAGTCTTAAAACCACGTATGTTCACTTTGGAGTCACCAAAACCACCACCTTGCTTAGTTGCATAGATACCCGGAGTAGACTTCAAAACTTCAGGAAACTCCTGTGTTCCGAGCTTCTCCTCGATAAAGACAGGGTCAACTGTCGATACAGCTACCGGTGTTTTACGCGAAACAGCAACAGAAGAAGTGATGATAACGTCATTCAGCACCATTGCATCGGCTGCCATTTTTATTACGCCCAAATCTTCAGTACCACCTTTCTGGGTGATCTTCTTGCTGAATTCCTTGTAACCAAGGTACTTGATAAGCAGCGTTGAACCGGAGGCAGCTTTTTGTGTGAACATACCATCCAAGTTAGTCACACTACCCTGGGTGGTACCGACAATCGTTACGGCTGCACCAATCAATGGCTCACCTGTTTCCGCATCCACAACTTGACCTTTCACTGTTACCTGGGCAATGGCCGTAGCGGCAGAACATACCGTCAGCACTGCAACCAGCAGGAAATGAATTAGATGTCTTCTCATAATTCTCTTTGTTAGTTAATAG
>JAJXBQ010000243.1:0-4716 GCA_021640525.1 Segatella copri | reverse complement strand
TATTTTCTGGAGTGAACTTAACAATAAGCAGACAAATTTAAATAACAATTATAATATTAATTTATGAAAAAATTTACCAATCAATTCAATGGGTCGCATGCCGACCGTATTAACAATGGGGGAGGTAGGTTCCGAAGGATCGCTCTGTTCCCATTGATGTTGTTCATGTTGTTGCTTGTGCCTACCAGTATGATGGCGCAGACAGATTACGACAACACAGTAACCTTCAAAGCCTTAGCAGGTAATCCCCAAGGCTTCACTAATGAGACTTATGCGAAACTCTTTGATGGCAAAAAGACAGAAGACAATTTCTCCAAGTGGTGCTGCAAATTCTCAGGTAGTGCCAATGTCATCTTCGCAGCCAGCAAAGCAGGAGTCCCTGTGGGCTACACCATCACAACGGGTAACGACAACTTCACTAGTAAAGGTCGCAACCCTATGTCGTGGAAGCTCTATGGAAACAACGTGGGCAAAGATGGAGAATGGACGCTCATTCAGGAGGTAAACAACGATACGAAACTTCAGGATGTGAACTATACTTCTTACGACTTCACCTGCGGGGGAGGTAAATCTTACAAATATTTCAAATGGGAAATATCGGCTATTCAAAGCGGAGACGTGTTGCAGGTAGGCGAATTTGAACTCAAACTCCAAACTTGTACGCACACAAATGCCGATGGCTCGTCTGCCCTTGGCAATGCAATAAAAACTGTGGAAACTACTTGCACCGAGCATGGCTATACCACATACAAATGCTCTATTTGTCATTCAATAGTAAAAAAATATAAGACTGATGAGCTAAAGAAGCACACACTCACTTACCATGAAGCTAAAGATGGAGTTAAAGAACACTGGCAGTGTGATGTATGCCACAAATACTTCAGCGATGCAGATGCTACTCAAGAGGTAAGTTATGCCAGCCTTTTATATCCGGCTTATGCAGTGTTTGAAGGAAGCACAGGAACGCTTACATTCAAATGCAGTCCTTCCAAGCCCGAAGGAGCTTATGACCTTAATCATGATTGGTATGCTATAAGTAAAAATATCAAGAAGGTGGTTTTCGATGCTTCGTTTGCCAATGCAAGACCAACGAGCTGTTTTATGTGGTTCAGAGGATGCGAGAATCTGACCACAATAGAAGGCATTGAGTATTTTAACACCGAGAACGTGACGAATATGCGCTATATGTTCGATTTATGCAAGTCTCTCAAATCTCTCGATCTCACAAACTTCAACACCGAGAATGTGACAGATATGTACTATATGTTCGCTTACTGCACCTCTCTCGAATCTCTCGACCTCACCAACTTCAACACAGCGAAGGTGACGAATATGGCAGGTATGTTCCAGAGCTGCTACGCTCTCAAAACCATCTACGCCAGCGATAAGTTTGTTACGGATCAGGTTACTGAAAGTACTTGTATGTTCTCTGATTGCCTCAACCTCAAAGACTATACCTCTAGCAAGGAAGACCACACCTATGCCAACTGCACGACTGGTTACTTTACTCCTGGATGTGGGTATGCCATGTTTGACGCTGCTACTGGAACTCTTACATTCAGCTACAAGGGAGTCAAGCCCGAAGGTGCTTATGACCTTAATGAGGGGGACAATACTCCTGAATGGATTTCTAAAAACTCTTATGTCAAAAAAGTGGTCTTCGATGCTTCGTTTGCCTATACAAGACCAACAAGCTTTTTTTCGTGGTTCAGAGGATGCGAGAATCTGACCACAATAGAAGGTATTGAGTATCTTAACACCGAGAATGTAGAAAACATGTCATCTATGTTCAGGGACTGCTACGCTCTCGAATCTCTCGACCTCTCTAGCTTCAACACAGCGAAAGTGACAAGTATGAGCCGTATGTTCTATATCTGCAAAGCCCTCACAACCATCTACGCCAGCGATAAGTTTGTTACGAACAAGGTTACTAATGGTAATGATATGTTCTATGGTTGCGAAAAACTCAACGGCTATGACGGTAGCAAGACCAACTACAAATATGCCAACTACAAGACTGGCTATTTTACCAAGCTGGTAGGTAAGAACGGTAACGAAAGGATTGGGGCATCAGGAGAAACTCTTACAACAGCGAGTCTTGCTCTTGACGATGAAAAGGACTTCGTGGCTTCCGAACCATTTACAGCTACAACAGCTACTTATAACCGAGAAATGAAGGCTGGCACCACATGGGCAACGCTCTGCTTGCCTTTCGAGGTATCGCTTGCAGATAAGAACTTCCGTGCCTTCAAGCTTCTTTCGGCTAACGAGAGTACAAGCACCATTCAGCTCGAAGAGATTGAGACAAGCATCGCAGCTGGCACTCCTGTTATCATCAAGATGAACAACGGTGAGACCACTCTCAGCATCTCTGAAGCTAACAAGGAGATTGCGCAAAAGGTAGTGTCTGCTGCGGATGGTAACTATCAGCTCCAGGGCATCTATACCCAAAAGGTGTTCGACAAGGTTGCTGACAACAACTGCTACATCGTGAAGGGCGACAAACTGATGAACCCTACCAAGTTGTTGGAGAACACAAGCACAACACAAGTGGGCAGCAAGCCTTTCCGTGCTTACATGGTAGACAACACTTCATCATCTGCAGGTGCTAAGATGTTCAGCATCGCCATCGGTGACAACACAACAGCCATCGACAGCCTCAACACCATTGCAGACGATAAGGCTGTATATTATGACCTGCAGGGCAATCGCCTCAGCGCTCCTCAGAAGGGTATCAACATCGTGAAGCGTGGCAGCAAGACAATGAAAGTTATCATCAAATAAAAAGAACTGAGAATTATGAAAAAGAAAGAATATATAAAGCCAGAACTGAATGTCTACCAAATGGAGACTATATCTATCCTCGCGGGCTCTAAAATAGTGAAAGCAAAGGAAGCGGATTATAGCGAAGAGTCGGTTAGTGACTATCGCGATTCAAGTGGCAGCATTTGGGCAGACTAAAAAGCCTCACCCCCAATAATAATGATACCCCATGGCATGAGTGCCATGGGGTATTCTCCTTCATAAGCTCTTTCCTTTATAGTTTTCTTTTGAATTGTCTGATCAAATATCTAGGACTTCTTCTCATATCCCATAAGTCTACGAAAATGACGAGGTCGTTGGCTTCGTCGTAGCGATAGATAATCTTCCAATTCTCCTTGATAATCGCACTATGGTAAGGACGGTGGAATCGCTTAAGCAATGGCTCTTTGGGTGAAGAAAGAGGATGTTTGCAAAGTCTGTTTATTATTGCTTGCAAGCTTTCGTCAAATCTTTGAACGCAAAGTCGACCAAAGTTTTGATAACTATAGTCGGTTGTTTCTTTATAAATTTGAAGAAAGCTATTGCGTAGTGTTACTTTAGCCATGTTCGTTCTTCGTTTAGTTTATTGAAAAACTCTTCTACACTATAGCTAATGCCTGTCCTTTCATACTCCGCCTCAATAGCTTCAATCCTAGCCATGGCTTCTTCTTCATTAGCCGGATGCCAGCCAACAGGAATTTTATTCCAGTCAATGTCTTCTTCTGCACATTCATCCTCGGGAAGTGCTATGGCGGCATTTCCGTGATAGGCTGGTGCTGGCTCTGCTGCGAAAGCTGCATCTTTCTGCTCTTCTGGCAATGTATATCTTTTCTCTTTCATAAGCTTGCATATTTTATCTGCTGCAAAAATACGATTATTATCTGAATCATGCAAGAAAAACGGGAGAAAAGTTTTATAAAGTATCTTATAATCAAGGTTTTTGCTCTTTATTGGGCTTGGGAGGGTTTCTGAAAAAAAAGTCACAATATCTAGCTGATAGAGCTGGGTATTGTGACTTTGCTTTTTGTTATATGTGTTTATTCGAAAATAATCACTAAATCTTAGTGGTGTTTCAAATCACACGCAGCCTGCTCATAGTCGATGAGATGATCGATGGTAGGGTGGTCGCCGCAGATTTCGCAGGATGCACGCTTCTTTACCTTGATGTTGCGGAAGTTCATCGTCTTGGCATCAAAGGTGAGCAATCGGTCGGTGAGCAGTTCGCCCACACCGAGGAAGTACTTCAACGCCTCGGCTGCCTGGATGGTTCCGAGCATTCCGGCGATGGCACCAAGGACTCCTGCCTGGCTACTGGTAGGAACAGCGCCTGCTGGAGGTGGCTCCTTGAAGAAACAACGGTAACAAGCCGTGCCTGGCAGATGGGTGAAGGTTTGCCCCTGGAATCTCAGGATGCCGCCATGCGAGAATGCCTTGCCCAGTCGCACACAGGCGTCATTGATGAGGAACTTCACCGGGAAGTTGTCGGTGCAATCAATGACGAAATCCCATGGCTTGATGATTTCCTCGGCATTGTCTGAGGCGAGGAAGGTATGGTAGGTTGTTACCTCCACATCAGGATTGATGGCAATCATCTTCTCCTTGGCGCTTTCCACCTTAGGGGTGTTCAAGTCCTTGGTCTGGTGAATGACTTGTCGTTGCAGGTTGCTGAGGTCAACCACATCGGCATCCACGATACCGATATGTCCCACGCCAGCCGCAGCGAGGTAGAGGGCAACTGGGGAACCCAATCCTCCGGCACCAATGATGAGCACCTTGGCATTGAGGAGCTTTTCCTGTCCCTCGAGGCCTACATCCTGAAGGAGGATGTGGCGGCTGTATCTTTCTATCTGTTCTTCTGTTAAATCTATCATTTTATTGTACTTTATGTCTTTTTTCTTTAGTAAAAAATTACTT
>JAJXBQ010000242.1:0-4729 GCA_021640525.1 Segatella copri | reverse complement strand
GCTGAAAACTTTACAGCCACAGATTTTGGCAAGATGAGTGAAATCAAGGATTACACCTTAGAGATGGGTCCTGAGATTAAGATTCCAGGAAAGGTATTCGGAGGTCAGAGCGTGAACGCTATTGGTGGTGAGTTCTCATTCCAGAGCTTTGCTCCTGGCAGAGAGACAGGATTCCTCCACACCCACAAGAACCACGAGGAACTGTATTTCTTCCTCAGCGGCAAGGGCGAGTTCCAGGTAGATGGCGAGGTATTCCCTGTCCAGGAGGGAAGCGTGGTGAGAGTAGCACCAGCCGGCAAGCGCTCTGTTCGCAACAATGGTGCCGAACCTCTGCTGATGCTCTGCGTGCAGTATAAGGGCGAAACTTTTACAGCCGAAGATGCTGCTGATGGCGTGATTCTGAATGATAAGGTGGAGTGGTAGAAACTACTCTACCACCTCCATGATTTCAGGATGCTCAAGCTTTTCCTGTTTCTTGAGCTTCTTCACCACTTCGGAATAACTGTGGCGAATCAGGGCCTGGATGAAATCATCTTCCAGCGTGCCATAAAGGTTTACCTGATTCCAGTATTTCTTATTCCAATGCCATGCGCCTTCTATTTCGGGATGCACTTCCCGGAGTTCGAGGGCGTAATCGGCATTACATTTCATCGTAATCCATTCGGGGCGCTCCAGGTCAACACAGGCAAAGATCTTGCCCAAGATGCGAAACACCAAGGTCTGCTCATCAAAAGGAAAATCCTCGGTTACGAGGGGAAGCGAGAGGCAATACTCTCTAACAGATTCTATATTCATTATTTCTTCTGATTATTTCTGATTAAAATGTTTTCTATGTTTTAGGGGACAAAGATAATAAATTCTGATGAAACGGCAAGACTTATCTCATAAAAACACGCAGCTTATCCGATAAAATTCCGTTATATTAAAATCGCTTTCTTTCCTTATCCGTAATTTTGCAGCATCATTCGCATTTTTTTTGCGGCATTTTTTACTATAAAATTAAAAAGAAGATTATGAAACATGAATTGATAATGAGCGGCTTGCTCTTCTTGGGAAATCAGATGATGGCAAACGCTCAACAGACAAAGACCACTACAATAGAAAGCGTTTCTACAGAGAATATTTCTACTGATAGCATCCAGGCGATGAGGGAAAAACTTCGTCAGGACAGCATCCAATGGGAGAAACAGCTCGCAGCCGTAACCATCAAGGGAACCCGCTCACAATTCCGCCAGAAGAACGGTGGAATCGTGGCTCGCATCTCGGGAACTTCTCTCGAGAAGGAGCCAACAGCTACGGAAGTGCTTGCCAAACTCCCCGGAATGTTCAAGAACAAGGATGGCAAACCGCAGGCATTTATCGGAGGCGCACCCGAAATCTACATCAACGACAGAAAGGTGCAGGATTACAGCGTGGTAGAAAACCTACCCGTTACACAGATAAAAGAGGTGAAGGTGATTCATCATCCCGGAGCCGAATACGGCAACAACGTAGGCTGCGTGCTGCTCATCACCACCAAGAAGAACCTGCAAGGGCTCGCCATCGTGGAGAACTCCGGCGTCCTCTTCGACTCCTTCGTGAGCAACAACCACGACCTCGACCTTACCTACACCCACGGCAAAATGACCTACTACGGCAAACTGGGCTACGCCAACTGGCAGGGTAATTGGAAAGAACAGGACATCGCCACGAATTACGTAAGCGGCAACCAGACAGGCAATAATACCGGAAGTAATGCTGGCGATAACGCCACCACCTACATCGCTTCCTCCACCCTCGATTGCAAGCACAGCTACAACGACCACTTCTACTGGAGTACCGGAGCCGACCTCGCCCTGACTGAAAAGCAAACCATCGGAGTGAAATACGACGGCTACAACATCCATCAGCCGATGCCTTTCAAGACGACGAGCTATGCGATGACCAACGACCACGTAGATGATAACGTAACAGGCGACAACAAGTTCCTCTATTACGACTGGCAGCACCACGTAAACGCCTTCTACCAGGGCAAATACGGAGAAAAGTGGAAGCTGAACTTCTTCGGCGATTTCGTGAAGCTTCACACGGAGCAGGCCCAATTCGTGGATGAGATTTCAGAAAGGGATCTGGCGAATGGAGTTAGCGAGGAAGAAGCCAGAAACAAGTTCACCCTCCTGCCTCAAAGCGATGGAACCATCTGGGGAGCAAAGGCCCGCGCCAACTACACCATCAACGACAAGCAAACCTGGATGATGGGCGCCGAGTACAACTACGTGAAGAGCGAATCGCGCACCGACTACACCCCTGCCGATAAGGGAACCTCCACCCACAGCATCACCAAGGAAAACCATGCAGCCATCTTCGCCGAGTATTCACTCGATTTCAAGCCCTTCTCCCTAAGAGTAGGATTGAGATACGAGCACGTGGACAGCCGCTTGGATTCCCACGCCCCGCTCCATCGCAAATACGACAACCTCTACCCATCCCTCCTGCTCTCTCATCAGGCGGGCAGATTCTCCCAGTCCCTGAGCTACCGCTCTTCCGAAACCCGCCCATCCTTCCAGGAGCTGAACACGGGCACGGTTTACGCGAACCGCTACATGAGACAGGTTGGAAACAGCCAGCTGGAGCCATCCCAGCGCCACGAGTTCCAATACCAGGCAAGCTACGGCGACCTCTTCCTCCAGGCTAGCTACACCTACGTGAAGAATTACATCACCAGCATCATCGAACCCTATTCCGATGACCCGCAAACGGGCTACATCACCTGGACCAACATCGACCATTGCTGGAACTGGGGCAGCTTCCTCGGCTACCGCCACCGCTGGGGTTTCTACGAGCCGCAGGTGCAGGCAGGTATCCAGCAGGGCTTCATAAATGCCATCTGCATGGGCAAGGAGAAAAGCTTCCACGACCCGTACTACATCTTCAGCCTCTACAACGGCTTCCATCTGCCCAAGGGCTGGTACATGAACCTCTCGTTCTCCTACCGAAGCAGCGGCACCTACGAATACCTCACCATCAACAGCGTGCACAACTTCGACTTCCAGCTCTACAAGAGTTTCCTGAAAGACCGCCTCTCGCTAAGCCTGAACGTGAGCGACATCTTCAACACCATAAGCCGAAAGACCGATGGCACCTACGGCAACGTGAGGTTCCAGCAGCAGAAGTGGGAAGACACCCGAAGCGTGCAGCTCCGCCTCACCTATCGCTTCAACCAGGCAAAGAAGCAATACCGTGGCGAGAACTCCGCCCAGGAAGCCGTGGGAAGAATGGGAGGGAAATAGAGCAGAGACTTTTTTTCGGAAAAAGGTTATATTTTTGTAGATATACTTGCATATTTACTTAGAAAATCGTACATTTGCAACGAAATTCTTGCTTAATTGCAATTTCGCAGCATAAAAACAAATTAAAATAAAGCTAATGATAGACTGTCAGATAATAAAAGATGGAAAGGTAGAAGGAGAGGTAAGGCAAAACGGCCTTACCTTCATCGACAACCATGGGATGGAACGGAGCAACCACATCGAATCGGATGCATTGGAAGTTTCGCTCAAGGAGTGGCATTACCAGAAGTTTGGCATTATGAACCAACACTATCTCGGCAAGGCGAACAACGCCAAGTTTATCGCTCAGCACGAGGTCAGACCAGCCCTGCTCTTCTCCATGCCAACCCTTGGCGGCAGCATGAAAGAAGTGTACGGCAATCGTGGTGCAAAAAAGGAAATGATGTGGAAAACAGGCGAGTCAAGCCTCTGTTTTCTAAGCGGCGAAGGTGGTGCCAACACTCACTTGAACCAGGGCACCCAATTCGAAATCTTCAACGTGGTCATCCCACAGCAATTCATAGAAGAGCTTATTGAGCACGACGCGGAGGCTTTTGAGCAGCTCTCTCCTCTAACCAATCCTACCTTCGACACCCAGACCATCATCAAGTACAACCAGCCCGCCATAGCAGAAGTCATCAAGGCGGCACGAGACATCCAGCGTTCCCGCCTGTTAGGCAACCAAGCCTCCAAATACCTGGAATCGAAGATTATCGACTGCCTCTCGGGATTTCTCCTGCCCGCCAGTCTCTTGCCAAGCGCCCAAACCTTCAGCCTCAGCATCCGTGACAAGATACACGATGCCCAAAGCATCATCCTCACCCACTATCAGGAAATGCCATCGCTTCACGAGTTGGCGGCAATGGTGGGAACCAACGAATGCACCCTGAAGAAAGCCTTCAAGCAGGAGTTTGGCACCACGGTATTCCAGTATCTCTTCGATTTCCGCATGGATTTAGCGGTTCATTATCTCCTCGACACAAGTCTGCCGATTGCCGACATCGGAATCAAGCTGGGCTACGATTACCAGAGTCATTTCTGCACGGCATTCAAGAGAAAGCACGGGGTAAGCCCGATGGAATTCAGATTAAGACGTGGAGTTATTGCAAGAACCTGATGATGGTTTGCAATAACTCCAGAAATCCTGCAGCCTCGCCACCAGGACCTTGTCTATCTACCCTCTTGAAGAAATCGGCTATCAGAGAGAAGTCGAAATCATCAATCACTACGTTTTCCTTTGCCTTGTTTTCTATTGTTTCATTCATTTCTGATTTTTCTGTCATTTCATTCTTTTCCCTTTTTCTTTTCTCCTATTTTATATGATAAGATTTTTGCATCTCATTTCATGTAATGAGACTGCAAAGATAGGCGATTTTTGGGGAGAAGATTTTAACATAAAGGAATAAAACGAGAGTTTTTAG
>JAJXBQ010000241.1:0-4739 GCA_021640525.1 Segatella copri | reverse complement strand
GTAATATAGATATGCTTAACAGGAAGATATACAATTATTTACGCAATTTCTTCGAAATGGAGAAAAAAGCTCTTCTCGTTTCAGGTGCTCGCCAGGTAGGTAAAACCTTCGCTATCCGGAAGGTTGGAAAGGAATGCTTTGCGGATGTAGTGGAGTTCAATTTTCTCAATAATCCTAAGTATAGAGAGGCTTTTAAGTCTCCTTCTGATGCTAAGGAAATCCTCTTGCGCCTTTCTGCCTTGGCAGAGAAGAAACTTATTCCAGGCACAACTCTGGTATTCTTTGATGAGGTGCAGGAATGTCCAGAGATGGTTACTGCCATCAAATTCCTGGTAGAAGAGGGTAGCTATCGCTATGTAATGAGTGGCTCGTTGTTAGGGGTAGAGTTGAAGGATATCCGTAGTGTACCTGTTGGTTATATGGCAGAAAAAGAGATGTTTCCTCTCGATTTTGAGGAATTTGCTGAGGCTGTAGGGATGAGTACTGGAGTAATGGCTCATGTCAAGGAGTGCTATGAGCAATGCAAGGTGGTGGATGAGGTTGTGCATAATAAGCTGAATGATCTCATTCATCTTTATCTTATTGTAGGAGGAATGCCTGAGGCTGTCCAAAAGTATATTAATACGAATAATTTACAGATAGTGCGTGAGGCACAACGAGAAATCATGCACCTCTACGGAAAGGATATAGCCAAGTATGACCCGAAGAACAAGCTGTATATCAAAGATATATTCGACTTGATACCTTCAGAACTGAATGCCAAGAACAAGCGTTTTATTTTGAAGGCATTAAATGAGAAGGCAAAATTTGAGCGTTATAGAAATTCTTTTTTATGGCTAGCCGATGCTGGTGTGGCGCTCCCTACTTATAATGTAGAAGAACCTCGCTTGCCTTTAAAACTTGGTGAACAGCGCAATTTATTTAAGTTGTTCATGAACGATGTGGGGTTGTTGGCAAGCCAGTATGCTGTCAATATAGCAATCGATTTACTTACGGGTACAACAGAAATCAACAATGGAGCCATTTATGAGAATTTTGCAGCGCAAGAATTACGTGCTCACGGTTATAATCTTTATTATTTCAATAATAAGAAGCAGGGGGAACTGGACTTTGTTATAGAAGACAGAGGTAAGGTCTTGCCGATAGAAATCAAGTCAGGCAAGGATTATAAACGTCATAATGCACTCTCTAATGTGATGAACAATGAGGAGTACGCTATTCCTCGTGCCATAGTTTTCTCTAATGGCAATGTGCAGGTTGTAGACAAGATTCTCTATTACCCTATCTATATGTTGATGTATCTTCAACCCGAAATGATAAAGAAACCTATATTCAGATTTGAGCCAATATAGGCTTTTATTATTTTTTTGCCAATAGATAAAAAACGAGGCGGCAGCCTGCATCACGCAGGTTGCCGCCTTCTCTTTTCTAACTAACTTTCTTATCAACTATTCAAAATGTTATTACCTATATATGGATCCCAGGGCATCCTGCCCTGGATGTAGTCTGTTATTTCAAACGGATGATATTCAGCGAGCTGGCTGGAATCTCTACCGTTGCACCGTTCTTCTCTGTAGTTACGTAGTTTTCTACAGGATAGATGTTGGTAGGATTGTCGATGGTGTTCTCCTCCAGACCATTCTTGGCAGAAAGGCGGATGAGCTTGCCATTCTTGATTTCCTTGCCCTGAAGATTAATCTTCGCTGTGGTGTGCTCGGTGCTGGTGTTGGCAATCTTCAGGATTACCTCGCCCGTCTGTTCATCAAGTGTGGCTGTAGAGAAGATGCCAGGAAGGGTGTTTGCCTTCAACTTGGTAGAGAATACTTCCTTGCCATCCAACTTGGCGAAGATGCTGTCGCCTACTACTTTCAGCTCGATGTCATACCACTTGCCGGTCTCAATCTTGCCTGGGCAGGTAGCAATCTGACTCTTGGCACCATTCACGATAGACTCCACACCGTGCTGGGTATTGTTCCAGCCACCGAGGTTCAACCAGCAGTAGTTGTTCTTATCCACGTAGTTAAAGATGATGAGGAAACCTTCGTTTCCGGCATCCTTCTTCGCGCGTACCTTATATATATAGCCATTGCTGGTAATCTCACCTGGGTTCAGACGGATGCAGCTTTCTTCGTTGCTGGTCTGCTTGATGAGGCTACCCTCAGTCTTCCACTGTCCACGGATATCGGTAGGCAACTCCTGCAAGGTCATCGGCAGTGCCTTTCCGTTCTCATCGCTGTAGCCCTTGTCCTCGAAAGAAACCTGAGTACCCCATGTTCCCATACCAACACGGCAGATAGTTGGCTTCACCTGAGTCTGCTCATATTTGTATGGATTCTCCTGGTTTACCTTCAATACACGGGTACCGATGTTGTTTGCCATCACGTTCTGAACGTAGTAAGATGGAGTTCCGAATACCTTATCAGATGTATACTGAATCATATCCGGTGCCCACATACGGTTGTTGAGGTTGGCGAAGATAGGAGCGTAGGATGCCATGGTCACAATATCAGAGTTGTTCTCGATGCCCATCATATAGACTGCCTCACCGAGTGCTGCATCGAGCGAACCCATATTGCCGAAGCCCTGGGTTACGGCATATTCACCTACATAAATCTCGCTGCCCTTACGGTCGTAGTTGTCATACTTGTTGAAGTTTTCAGCAAACCAGGCAGGGTTTCTGTAGTAGTGCTCATCGAGGAGTTCTACGCTCTCGTTGCTTTCCCACTTAGGGTTGTCATCGCCCCAAGCCACCACGTTACCGATGAGGTGCATCTTAGGGTATTTCGCCAATACAGCATCCTTGAACTTTTTGAAGCGCTCGTAGTAATGGTCGCTCTGAGCCGCAGGATCCGGCTGGTTGTTCTCATTACCAATCTCCAGATATTCGATGTTGTATGGCTCAGGATGACCATTCTTGGCACGGAGCGCACCATATTTAGAGGTAACAGGACCGTTGGCATACTCCAGGGCATTCATGCACTCGTCAATCCAAGGCTGGATGCTATCCACAGGAGTCATGCCGCCGTGCCACAAACCTACGTTCACAACATAGAGAGGCTTGGCGTTCAAATCTTCGGCAAGCTGAAGATACTCGTCGAATCCCATACCATCGCTGGTACGGTAGCGCCAGTTTACGTTCTTATGACCTGGACGTTCCTCGATAGGACCGATAGTCTTCTCCCAGTGGAATGCATTCTCAGGAGATTCCTGTCCCTCTACGTAGCAACCGCCAGGGAAACGGACGAACTTAGGGTGGATGTTATAGAGAAGCTGAGCCAGGTCAGGGCGCAAGCCATTCTCGCGATTCTTGAAAGTAGGAGGGAAGAGGCTTACTACATCGAGAACGATGGTACCCTTTCCGTCGGCTACGAGTTCAAACTGAGCCTTGGCGTCGTTTCCGTTGGCTGTCAACTCAGCCGTATATTTAGTCCACTTCTTGCCTACCTTGGTATTGAGTGCGGTTTCTGCATACACCTTATCGCCCTTAGCGTTGGTGAGGCGAGCCTTCAATCCGCCCTTGTAGCTACCCTTAGCCCAGAAAGAGAGCTTGTAGGTTCTGCCCTGTACGGCGTTGATTCCCCAGAAACCCTCATTGATGAGAGAGGCTGTAGCTGCAGGTTTGGCAGCGATAGTAAGCTGGAGTGCCTTGCCCTGTGCATTGTTGAGCAAACCCTTGTTGATGAGTTGTGCATTGATCTTTGCACCTTCCTGAGCGGCAGTTTTCCAGGTAGGAATATTCTTGTCATCGTCCTCGAAAGAACGGTTGCTGATGAGTTCGGCATAGAGACCGCCGTCAGCAGCATGGTTGATATCCTCGAAGAAGATACCATAGAGGTTAGGAGATACCTTGATACCTGGGTTAGAGGCATCTACATTGATGGTAACCTGTGCGTTGGATGCCAAAGCAGAGGCCAACACTGCTGAAAGTAAAATCTGTCTTTTCTTATTCATTTCTTATTCTTAGGTTTGTTTGTTTACTTGTTGGTTGGCATGAAACCAAGCTAAGCCTGAATTCATGCCGCTATTAATACACAGTTGCAAAAGTACACAAAAAACACAAAGAAGAGGTGGACAAAAAGCGAATTATAGTGTAAAAGGTGGATTTTCTGCTGAAAATCCACCTTTTGTTTATTATTGGTAAATAAAATCGGTTTTAATATAGTAATACCAGTCCGGCAAAAGCCGAATAGAGTATCATGCGGATAGGATTGATCTTCATCACTTTTACGCCGATAAAGGTGGCAAAGAAGAGGGCGATGGAGATGTAGAAATGCCAGGGATTGGCTGGCGTTGAGAAGTTCTCGCCATTCATCAGAAGCAGGGCGGCGGCTCCAACCAAGCCAACAATAGCTGGACGAAGACCGATGAAGATGCTCTGGACGGCTGTGGTGTTCATATACTTGTACAGCATCTTGCTGATAAGAATCATCAAAACCAAGGATGGGAGAACCAGAGCAAAGGTTGCCATGGCACTTCCGAGTACAGCCATCATGCCACTCATGCCGGCATTATGGACAACTGTATAGCCACAATAGGTGGCGGTGTTGATACCGATAGGTCCCGGTGTCATCTGAGAAATAGCAACCACATCGGTAAACT
Organism: Segatella copri; assembly: GCA_021640525.1. Lineage (GTDB taxonomy): Bacteria > Bacteroidota > Bacteroidia > Bacteroidales > Bacteroidaceae > Prevotella > Prevotella copri_S. Next base: position 140 of record JAJXBQ010000241.1, on the reverse strand, counting down.
CTTGCATCGTCATCCAATGATACTGCGTAACAACCTGTCCCTGAATCAGGGATATCATGGAATAGCCACCTCCGAATCCGAAGATGCCTATCTGAAGGAATACGATGAAAAGCTGAAGAAATATCATATATATATAATAA
>JAJXBQ010000240.1:0-4756 GCA_021640525.1 Segatella copri | reverse complement strand
GGGCAACAGAGAAACTTCGGACAGCAAATCGTCTGGCAGAAAAAAAAGGAAATTAAAATTTTTTATATTTAAAAATAAACGAGATTCAAAAGTTTTCAGTATCTTTGCCGAGAAATAAAATAATTCTAACTAATTTTAAATAATTAACATGACAGATAATACACTTAAACCGTACGTAATAGGCCTTGACCTCGGCGGTACAAATTCAGTTTTCGGCATCGTAGATGCTCGCGGAGAGATCAAAGCAACAACTGCCATCAAGACAGGCGGTTACGAAAAAGTTGAAGACTATGTGAAGGCAGCCGTAGAAGCTCTCCAGCCTATCATTGATACGGTAGGCGGCATTGACAAGATTAAGGCAATGGGTATCGGTGCGCCAAACGCAAACTATTATAATGGAACCATTGAATTCGCTCCAAATCTTCCTTGGGCACACGACGGAGTGGTACCATTGGCCAACTTGTTCAGCAAAGCCCTCGGCGGCTTGCCTGTAGGTATGACCAATGATGCCAACGCTGCTGCGCTCGGCGAGATGACATACGGTGTAGCAAGAGGCATGAAAAACTTCATCGACGTTACGCTCGGTACAGGCGTTGGCTCTGGTATCGTCATCAACGGACAGATGGTTTACGGCTGCGACGGATTCGCAGGCGAATTGGGTCACGTTACCATGGTACGTGGCAAAGAGGGTCGTATCTGCGGATGCGGCCGTACAGGATGTCTCGAAGCTTACTGCTCTGCCACAGGTGTGGCTCGCACAGCTCGCGAGTATCTCGAGAAGAGCGATGAGCCTTCATTGCTCCGCGAGATGAACCCTGAGAATATTACATCTTATGATGTGAGCGTTGCTGCAGGCAAGGGCGACAAGCTGGCACTGCGTGTATACGAGTTTACCGGCAAGATGCTCGGTGAGGCTTGTGCTGATTTCGCAGCCTTCTCTTCACCAGAGGCTTTCGTCTTCTTCGGTGGTCTGACCAAGGCTGGCGACCTCATCATGAAACCTATCCAGAAGGCTTATGATGAGCACGTGCTCCGCACCTTCAAGGGTAAGGCTAAATTCCTTGTTTCTACCCTTGATGGCAGTTCTGCTGCCGTACTCGGTGCGAGTGCAGTGGCTTGGGATATGTAAAGGGTTGTAAAAACAAAAAGGTTTAATTTTCCATTTTTGGAAAAATCAGTTTAGGTAATATGCTTCGCGAAACTCGTGAGAGGATTGTAGCGAGGGTTAAGATTGTTAGGAAAAGCCTGGCACTCGAGAGAGCGTCAGGCTTTGCTTTTTCTTATCATAAAACAAAAAAAACTCAACAACCACCATGCGGTCATGGTGGTCATTAAGGTCATTGGTCATTAAGGTCATTAAGCTTTTTCCAACCAGTTTCTCACCATCTTCTTGCCGTCTGGCGTCAGCACGCTTTCCGGATGAAACTGGATACCATGAATATCATAGTTCTTATGCTTCAGACCCATGATGCAACCATCATCGCTTACCGCCGTAACGTCCAGGCAGTCAGGGAATCCCGAGCGGTCTACCACCCAAGAGTGGTATCTGCCAATCTCTATGCGCTTGTCCAACCCGTCGAAAATAACATCGTTGCCGAACTGGGTGCAAGGGGTTGCCACTCCATGATACACCTCAGAAAGATTGGTAAGCTTGGCTCCAAACGCCTCGCCTATAGCCTGATGCCCCAGGCATACGCCCAGCATCGGCTTGCGGCCTGCATACTTGCGGATAACATCCATCAGCAGTCCCGCCTCCGACGGAATGCCCGGCCCCGGACTCAGAATGATCTTGTCGAAGCGTTCCAGCTCCGGCAACTGGAACTGGTCGTTGCGGAACACCGTAACGTCAGCTCCCAACTCCTTTACCAGATGGGCCAGATTATAGGTAAAGGAATCGTAATTATCTATGATTACTACTTTCATCTTTTGTTATTTATTATTGATTAGTGAGTAGTGAGTACAATCAGCGAGAAATAATCACTAATCACTAATAATTAATCACTATTACAACTCTTCAGCAATGTGAATCGCCTTGGTCAGCGCACCGAGCTTGTTGTTACACTCTTCCAGCTCATACTCATCATTGCTCTTTGCCACTACTCCACTACCCGCCTGGAACCAGAGTTCGCCGTTTCGGCTAATGAAGGTACGTATCACGATGGCCTGATTCAGGTCGCCGTTCAGACCGATGAAGCCGATACAGCCTCCGTAGGCACCGCGGTTGTGAGGCTCCAGCTCTGAGATAATCTGCATCGCTCTCACCTTAGGCGCACCGCTCAGCGTGCCGGCAGGGAAGGTATCAATAAACTCCTTGATGTGGTCGGCATGCTCATCCAACTCTCCGCTCACACGGCTCACGAGATGGATAACATGACTGTAGAACTGCATGTCCTTGTAGAAATCTACTTTCACCCCATGACAGTTGCGGCTCAGATCATTGCGCGCCAGGTCTACTAGCATCACGTGCTCGGCATTCTCCTTCGGGTCGTTGCGCAGGAATTCAGCAGCCTTGCGATCCTGCTCCATATCTCCTGTGCGTCGGGTGGTTCCGGCAATCGGGTCAATGAACGCCTTGTTGCCCACGATGCGGTTATGGGTTTCAGGCGAAGAACCGAAGATGCGGAAACCGCCGAAGTCGAAATAGAAGAGGTAAGGCGAAGGGTTGATGCTGCGCAGCGCACGGTAGAGTTTGAAATCATCGCCCTCATATTTCTGTACGAAGCGGCGACTCACCACAATCTGGAATACATCTCCGCGCAGGCAGTGCTGTATGCATCGGCGTATGTTTGCCTTGTGCTCCTCATCGGTGAGCGTAGAGGTGGTTTCGCCCACCGGGTGGAAATCATAAGGTTTCACATTTGCCTTGTTCACCGCCTTGAGCAGTTCGTCGAGCTCTGGAAGTGAAGAGTGAGGATCTTCACTTTCCTGGAGCGCAATGAGCTCCATGGTGTTGTTGAAATGGTCGAAGACGATGATGTCCTTATACATGATGTAATAGATGTCGGGCGCATCATTCTTCTCCATGGTAGTATCCTTGACAGGGATGTTCTCAAAATATCTCACCGCATTGAAGGTGGTGAATCCATAGAGTCCGCAGAACTCCTTGCTCTCGCCCTCTACATGGAAGGAAGAGATGAAGTCGTTGATACTCTTTGAGATGGCGAGTTTGCACTCCTCGCCCTTACCGGCACCGAAGGCAGGAAGCCGCTCTTTCTCTACTCTTCCGTCGGGATAGGTCTTGATGACCTCACCATGACTCACGGCAATGCTTGCCAGCGGATGCACACCGATGAAGGAGCGCGAATTCTCGGAGCCATGATAGTCGGAACTCTCCATCAGAGCCGACTGCGGATAAATATCTCTCAGTCGCATGTAGACTCCCACCGGCGTATAGAGGTCGGCGAGAATCTTGCGGGTAACTGTCTTGTAAGTAAACTTCATTTAATTTATAATTTACGGTATATAGTTTACAGTTTACTGTTTATAGCATGAACCGCTTTGACAATCGTGCTCAACGGCGCAGCCTCTGCTAACTATAAACTATTAACTATTTAAAAATTGCCGTATTCTACTGCCATTTCCTTATGGCTCAAATATGTTTCTACATCCTTGTCGCCACGGCCTGATACGGTGAGCACCACCACATCATCCTTCTTGAACTTCATCTTCTTCAGGGCTGCCACGGCGTGCGCACTCTCAATAGCCGGAATGATGCCCTCCATGCGGGTGAGTTCGTAACCGGCGTAGATGGCCTCATCGTCCTTAATGGCGAGCACATGGCTCCTGCCCGATGTGGCAAGGTCGGCGTGCATAGGGCCGATGCCCGGATAGTCGAGGCCGGCACTGATGGTAAAGGCTTCCTCTATCTGTCCGTCCTCGGTCTGCATCACGAGGGTGCGTGCTCCGTGGATGATGCCTTCTGTGCCGCAGTGCATGGTGGCAGCGGTATAATCGGTATCTATTCCGTGTCCGGCAGCCTCAGCCAGATATATCTTCACGCGGTCATCATCAATGTAGTGGTAGATGGTTCCGGCAGCATTGCTTCCGCCACCCACACAGGCGATGAGGTAATCAGGATAGTCGCGGCCAATCTTCTCCTCAAGCTGCCATTTCAGTTCTTCAGAGATTACGCTCTGCATCTTGGCAACAATGTCTGGATAAGGGTGCGGACCCATGGTAGAGCCTACGATATAGAAGGTATCCTGTGGGTGGCAGCACCAGTCGCGTATGGCCTCAGAGCATGCATCGCTCAGCGTCATATTGCCGGTGCGCACAGGGTTCACCTTGGCTCCCAGCATCTTCATACGCTCTACGTTGGTATGCTGGCGTTCCACATCGGTGGCACCCATGAAAATCTCACACTTCATGTTCATCAGGGCGCATACCGTAGCGGTAGCCACACCGTGCTGTCCGGCTCCGGTTTCGGCAATGATGCGGGTCTTGCCCATCTTCTTGGCCATGAGAATCTGACCGATGGTATTGTTAATTTTGTGTGCACCGGTATGGTTCAGGTCCTCGCGCTTCAGATAGAGCTGGCATCCGTACTTCTCGCTCATGCGCTTAGCATAATAAAGAGGTGAAGGACGGCCCACATAATCTTTCAGCAGCGCACGGTATTCCTTCTTGAACTCCTCGCTCTCAATGATTGGCTTGTAAGCCTGCTGCAACTCGGTTACACATTTATATAATATCTCAGGAACATAAGCTCCTCCGAATTTTCCAAAAAATCCTTTTTCGTCAACTTGATACATAATAC
>JAJXBQ010000020.1:0-22215 GCA_021640525.1 Segatella copri | reverse complement strand
ACAAAAGCTCAAATCTGCTATTTTTTGCTTTTTTAGTCATTCTTTTTCCGAAAAATCCGAATCGAAATCTCCAAGATTCTCCCCGGATTTGAATGCAAAAGTACACAATCTATCGGAGATAGAAGACAAATGGTAAGGATAAATCGATTTTCTGTTGATTTATTTGTTCATTCCAACATTTTTTAGTACTTTTGCCCACCAAATTACGAACAAGTAAATAAGATTGGTATAAAATAGGTATTACCAAGATAAAATAAAGAATAGATTAGATAAAGGAGAATAAGATTATGTCAACGATTATTTATCCATCACCGATATTTGGACCGGTGAACTCCCGCCGTCTGGGAGTTTCACTGGGCATCAACCTCATGCCATCTGATGGCAAGGTCTGTTCATTCGACTGCGTTTATTGCGAATGCGGATTCAACGCCGACTTCCGTCCTAAGAAGAAGCGCCCTACCCGCGAGGAGGTAAGAGAAGGATTGGAGAAGGTTCTGAAAGAGCGCCACGACAACAACCAGCCTCTGGACGACATCACCTTCGCAGGAAACGGTGAACCTACGGGGCACCCAGACTTCAAGGGAATCGTGGAAGATACGATGGAACTCTGCAAGAAATATTTCCCCGAAGCACAAGTATCCGTACTCAGCAACGCCACCTATATATATAAGGAGGAAGTGAGAGAGGCGCTGATGCTCGTGGATAACAATATCCTGAAACTGGATACCGTGGATATGGATTACATCAAGAAGCTGGACCGCCCTCAGCAGCCTAACTACGACGTGAAGGATGTGATCAAATATCTGAAGATGTTCAAGGGTCACGTCATCATCCAGACCATGTTCCTGAGAGGGGATGGTTTGGACAATACCAGCGAGCACTTCGTAGCTCCTTGGCTAGAGGCTGTGAAAGACATCCAGCCTCAGCAGGTAATGGTTTATACCATCGCCCGCGAAACACCAGACAAGTTGCTGGAAAAGGCGCCAAAGGAAGTACTCGATGCCATCAAGGAGCGTGTAGAGGCATTGGGCATCAAGTGTACAGCCAGCTATTAAGAGATAATCAGGATAAGAAAGAAAAGCAAGTAGAAAAAAGAAAGAATGAAAGCGAAAAGTAATATCCTTATTATCAGCGACATGTGTGGCTACGGAAAGGTATCTGCCGCAGTTCAAATGCCAATCCTCTCTTATATGGGACTCGACGTGTTCAATCTACCCACCATGCTCATCAGCAACACCTTTCCATACGGCAAGTACGCCATTCTGGAATGCACTTCGTATATCGAGGAAGCCTTGCAGAAGTGGAACGAACTGGGCATTCACTTCGATGCCATCACCACGGGTTTCATGGCTTCGGAGCGTCAGGCTAAGCTGGTGGCACGTTATTGCAGAGAACAGGCAGCGCTGGGCACCGACATCTATGTGGATCCCGTGATGGGCGATTACGGCAAGCTCTATGGTGGAGCCAGTGAGAGTACCGTGAGATGCATGAAGGAGATGCTGAGCGTATCGCATCTCTGTTTTCCCAACTATACCGAGGCTTGCCTGCTGACGGATTCGGAATACAAGGAAGAGGGTATCTCGGAGAAGGAAGCCTATGAACTGATAGATAAACTGAGAGCCATCGGTTCCCACTCCGTGCTCATCACCTCGTGCATCGTAGAGGGTCAGCATGCCGTGGTAGGTTTCAATCATCTTACAGAAGAGTATTTCCTCCTGCCCTACGAAGAAATCCCAGTTCAGTTCCCGGGCACCGGCGACATCTTCTCCAGCATCATCGTGGGCAGACTGAAGGATGGCGATCATCTCCGCCATGCCACCCGCATCGCCATGGATACCCTGCGCAACTGGATAGACATCAACAAGGATGACAAGGACAAGAACCGCGGAATTCCGATAGAAAGGCATCTGGGGGACTTGTAGATTGCCATTTAGCAAACACAAAAGCAAGGGAATACCGATTAAATTATAATGGAAAAGAAAGAAACAAATACACTCAGTATATTTCAGCGCCCGGTATGGGTAAGCCTGTTCGCCCTTACGGCTGCTATCTCGTGGGGATGGGCTTACCCATTGATCAAAATGGGAATGGAGGAATATCAGATTACAGCAGACATGACCGGAAGCAAGATGCTTTTTGCCGGCATCCGCTTCTTCATCTCCGGCATCATCATCCTGGCCATCGCAAGAAGTTCACACCGTAAATTCGGATTCAAGAAGGAAGCTGTTCAAGAGAATGTCTGGTTCCTTCTCCTCTATGCACTCCTCAACACCACCCTTCATTATGCCTTCTTCTATTTCGGACTCTCGCATAATGCAGGAGCACGTTCGGCGATACTCAATTCGATGAGCGTCTTCACGGTGGTTATCCTTGCCTGCATCTTCTTCAAGAGCGACAGGATGACGTGGCGAAAGGCTTTAGGCTGCATCATCGGATTCCTGGGCATCCTTGCCTTGAACCTTGGCGGAAAGGAAAGCGGAAGTTTCACATTCCTGGGCGATGGTATGATTATCCTCAATGCCCTGTGTGGAGCCAGTGCTTCCCTGCTGACCCGAGGATTGAGCCAGAGGGTGGATGTTTTCGTAGGAACCGGTTATTCGCTAAGCATCGGTGGAGCCTTGCTGGTGATTCCTGCATTGTTAATGGGTGGCTATCTGCCAGTCATCAGCCTCTGGGGCATCACCATCCTTCTGCTACTCATCGCCATCTCAACCATCAGTTTCGCTCTCTACAACAAGCTATTGAGCTGTAATCCCGTAGGAAAGGTAGCGATATACAATTCGCTCATCCCCGTAGTAGGAGCCATCACCTCCTGTCTCTGTCTGGGCGAAACCTTCTACTGGAAGTATCTGATAGCAGGCGCATTGGCTACTGCCGGAATTTATATCATCAATAAAGGGAAGAAAAAAATTCCGGCTGTTGCCCATGCAACCCAAATAGAAAGCAAAGCCAACTTTCCTAAAAGCGAAAAATATGGCTGACATGAGTCTGACATTTATCAATTAACGAATATTATATCTAGTTTTATACCATCTTTCATAGAATTTCTGTACTTTTGCATTTGAATCTTTAAACAGTATATCATTTAAACAGAATAGATAATATGAAATTGAAAGCATATCATTCCATCCTCATCTTCGCCATCCTTGTGATATCTGCGGCATTCTCCAGCGTGAGTAACTACCGCAAGGCACAGTATGCCATTGTACAAGATATGAACAAAGCTTTGGCTCTGACTCTTCAGGAAAATAAATATCAATGGATTACGCCTGATACCATCCAGAGCTACCGCTCACATCTCAGCATCGACCTGCTGAAGTCGACCAGTAATCTCTGCTATGTGATGGAAGACAGGAGAAGAGGCAAGAACAATTCCCAGCTGGTAAATAGCGCCAACCTGCTCAGCAGCAAACAGATGCTCCTCAACGAGCATTCTATCCAAAGCTATGCTAACTGTTCGATGGCAGATGTTTTGAGTATGAGCAACCAGCGGACATCTTTGACGCTTACCCTCATGGCTATGATTTGGGCAATTGCATCGCTATACTATCATCGCAGAAAACAACCCTGGAATCATGAGGCTGATATGTTCGGCACCATGTGCTATTCTCAAGACGAGGATTCCTTCTACAATCAGGAAAGCGGACAAGCCATCAAATTTACTCCGATGCAGCACCAGCTGATGCAACTCTTCTTCAACAATACGCATTATCAACTCTCCAAACAGGAGATTTGTGATGCTCTTTGGCCCAAGAAACCGGATGCCAGTGAAACGCTCTATACCTTGATTCGCCGTATCAAACCGGTGATTGAGCAGAATAGCAACCTCATGATTGAGTCGGAAAGAGGCAAGTCTTACCGACTGATTATCAGATAAGTTCAGAAATGTCAGCCAAATGTCATACTTATTATTTGGCTGTTTCACATCTTCTTCATACCTTTGCAGCTAAAATATAAAAGTGGCAAAGATATGAAGAAGATTTTTTTGATAGCAGTTGTCTTGCTGATGATGATAAACTTCATCACCAACTATCAACATGAGGTTACGAAAGAGAAGCATACACCGATGGCGGATTTCAAGACCAAGGTAGAGATGGCGCCCATGAAGGAATACAATGATCCGGACTTCGGCTACGTTGTCAAATATCCTTGCTTCTTCCAGCAGGAGGATACTTCGGTATCGGGATACCAGGGCTATGCCCGCTTCTCATTCACCAATCATGCCAACATCATCCTGGAGAGTTATGTTACCCCCAACTATAGCAACACCCTCCAGGCTTGTGCCGATTCTCTAGCCCAGAAGCTTCATTCAGAGCGGACGATGCAGGCATTGAATAAGGCATTCATCCTCTCCGGTCCTGTCTATGAAAACGGAGTAAGAGTAGATGGCTACAGTCATTACGATAAATTCATCAAGAGTGGCAGAATACTCTTCGTCTATTCCCTCACCTATCCCGACAGCTACAAGCCAGCCATGCCCCGACTGTTCAAACTCATAGACGACTGGAAGGTTTTAGGGGCATATTAATCTGCCTTGAAGATATCCTCACGAGCCTCTTGGAATTGTATAAAAACAGCTTTCAAAGAAGATAAAAGCACTTGATTATTTGCATATATCAAATAATAATTGTACATTTGCGGTGGAAATATAAACATCGAAGATTATGTCAATATTCAGTCGCCTCTTTGAAAGGAAAAACAATCTCACCATAAGCTCTGACATCAAGAAGAAAGATGCCAGAAGCAGGAACATTGCCTTCGTGGATACCGAAGTGGGACTGAAAGACCATAAAATACACGACATCGGAGCATTGCGTTATGACGGAGCCACCTTTCACCAAGCATCGCAGACGGCACTGAACAAGTTCCTGCAAGAAGGAAAGGTTGACTATATCTGCGGTCATAACCTCATTCATCACGATGCCCGCTATCTCCAACTCAACGGCATACTGATAGATACCCTCTATCTCTCCCCGCTTCTCTTCCCCAAGCGCCCTTACCATCATCTGGTAAAGGACGACAAACTGATGAGCGAGCAGATGAACAATCCTGTCAATGACTGCGAGAAAGCCAAGGAGCTTTTGATGGATGAAATCGCTGCATGGAATCAATTATCAGAAAGGAAGAGGAAAATCTTCACCTTGCTGCTCCAGAATGAAGAGGAATTCAGAGGATTTCTGATGTATGTGGGAGCCATCGAAAAGGATGATGCAATCATAGAAGTTTCGGAATTCATTCTTTCTGAATACAAGAATCATATTTGCGCCCATGCCGACATTCCGGCTCTTGCAGCCCAGTCGCCTTGCGGCTTGGCATACGCCTTGGCTCTCATAGGCACAGACGATTACCAATCTGTAACCCCAGGTTGGGTACTCTTCCATTATCCCGAAGTAGAACATATCATCTATATACTCTGCCATACTCAATGCACCGATGGCTGCGAGTATTGCAACCGCATGCTCGACATTCATCACAACCTGAAACAACTCTTCGGCTATGATGCCTTCCGTACCTATGACGGCGAACCGCTGCAAGAACAGGCATCGCAGGCAGCAGTGGATAGTAAGTCATTATTGGCGATATTTCCTACGGGTGGCGGCAAGTCGCTCACCTTCCAGTTGCCAGCCCTGATGGATGGCAGAACCATTCATGGACTCACCGTGGTTATCTCGCCTCTGCAATCATTGATGAAAGACCAGGTAGATAACCTCGCAGACCGCGGCTTCACCGATGCCGTAACCATCAACGGTCTCCTCGACCCTATCTCCCGCTCCCTAGCCATCGAACGAGTACAGAGCGGAGATGCCACCTTATTATATATAGCACCAGAGATGTTGCGCTCCAAAACCATCGAGCGCATCCTGATGGCACGGCATGTGGTGAGATTCGTCATTGATGAAGCTCACTGCTTCTCTGCATGGGGACAAGACTTCCGTGTAGATTACCTATACATCGGCAAGTTTATCAAGGAATATCAGGAACGCAAGTTTGGCAAAGATGCTATGGCCCGCAACCATGGTCAAACCTTGATACCCGTATCTTGCTTCACCGCCACTGCAAAACAGAAGGTGGTGCAAGACATCTGCGACTATTTCAAGCATTGGCTGGGTACCGACCTCCAGCTCTTCGCCTCATCAGCCTCACGTACCAACCTGCACTATTCCGTTATCCACGTAGATAGTGACGGCAACAAATACAATCTACTGCGCTCGCTGGTAGAGCAGGCAGATTGCCCAACCATCATCTACGTATCCCGCACCAAGCGAACCCGGGAACTCGCCCAGAAGCTGACCCGTGACGGCATATCCGCCCTGCCCTATAATGGCAAGATGGATGCCGATGAGAAGATACACAATCAGGATGCCTTCATGAGCGATAAGGTTAGAATCATCGTTGCCACCTCCGCCTTCGGCATGGGAGTAGATAAGAGCGATGTGGGGCTGGTTATCCACTACGACATCTCCGACTCTCTGGAGAACTATGTACAGGAGGCAGGACGTGCAGGAAGAAATCCACACCTCAATGCCAAATGCTATGTACTCTATAGCGACGAGGACTTGGACAAGCACTTCATTCTGCTCAATCAAACCAAGCTGAGCATCAGCGAGATACAACAGGTATGGAAAGCCGTTAAGGATTTTACCAAGCAGCGCCCACATGTAAGTTGTTCGGCACTGGAGATAGCCCGCCAAGCCGGTTGGGATGATTCGGTATCCGACATAGAAACCCGTGTCCGCACCGCCCTTTCTGCTCTAGAACAGAGCGGATACATAGAGCGTGGCAACAATATTCCGCACGTCTATGCCACAGGTATCACCGTCAAGAACATGGACGAGGCAAGACTGCGCCTCACCGAATCACCCCTGTTCTCTGAAGATGAGATGCAGAATGCCATCCGCATCATCAAGTCGCTCATCACCCAGAAGCATATAGCCAAAGCACAGGATAGCGAGGCTGAATCCCGCATCGATTACCTCGCCGACATCCTAGGACTCAGCAAGCGAGATGTCATCTCTTCCGTTGACCGAATGCGACAGGAAGGCATCCTTGCCGATACCCGTGACATCTCTGCCTATCTGCAAGACATCAGCGACAAGCAACGCAAGCCTCAGCAGATGCTGGAAAACTTCGCCAAACTGGAAAGATACATCCTGGAACATATCCCGGATGAATCGCTGCACATTACATACAAGCAACTCAACGACAATGCCGTACATGACGGTATCAACACTTCTACAGAAAAGAAAATCCGCACACTGCTATACTTCCTGGCAGTGAAGGGCTATGCGCACAAGAAGGAAGACGGCGTCCGCAATCTCATCGTAACAAGAGACAAGGACATAGAGACCATCATCAAGCGATTCGAAAGACGAATTGAGGTTTGCCGATTCATCATTGAAAGACTATACAGCCTGGCTGAAGAAAACAGTAAAACTATAACAGAAGAGAGCAACAATACCTCTTCTGAAGAAAAGAATCCTTCTGAAGAAAAAGGTTTAGGAAAAGCCTCTGGCGCAACAGACAATAGAAAAGAGAAGCCTCTTCAATTCTCGGTAGTTGAACTGCTGAACGATCTGAAATCCAACAACCAGTCACTCTTTTCCGACTTCTCTTCCCTACAGTTGGAAGACGTGGAGGAAGCCTTGCTCTATCTCTCCAAGATAGGAGCCATGAAGCTGGAAGGAGGATTCCTGGTACTCTACAATGCAATGGCAATTAAACGCATCAAGGAACCTCGCCTCCACTATAAGCAGGAGGATTACCGCATGCTCAATGAATTCTACAAGCAGAAGATTCAACAGATTCACATCGTGGGCGAATATGCCAACCTGATGGTAAGGGATTATGACGCCGCCCTGCAATATGTGCAGGATTATTTCCAGATGGACTACCATTGCTTCATCTCAAAATACTTCAAGGGCAACCGGGAGACTGAGATAGAGCGCAACGTAACACCTTCGAAGTATAAGAAACTCTTCGGAATACTCTCCAAACGACAGAAGGAAATCATCGACGACCACGAGTCCCGCTGCATCGTAGTCGCTGCCGGTCCTGGCAGCGGCAAGACACGTGTGCTCGTACATAAGCTTGCCTCTCTCCTGCTGCTGGAAGATGTAAAGCACGAACAACTCCTGATGCTCACTTTCTCTCGTGCAGCCGCTACCGAATTCAAGCAGCGCCTGATGCAACTCATAGGCAATGCCGCCCATTTCGTAGAAATCAAGACCTTCCATTCCTACTGCTTCGACCTGCTGGGCAGGGTTGGCAATCTGGATGAGGCTGGAGATGTGGTTAAGCAAGCCGCCGAAATGATCAACAATGGAGAAGTAGAACCCAATCGCATCAGCAAGACCGTGCTCGTCATTGACGAGGCACAAGACATGAGCAAGGATGACTATGCCCTTGTCTCTGCTCTGATGAAAGCCAACGAAGAGATGAGGGTGATTGCCGTAGGCGATGATGACCAGAACATCTATGAGTTTAGAGGTTCCAACTCGCGGTATCTCTATGAACTGACCCAGACAGAGCACAGTCGTTTCATCGAGATGACCGAGAATTACCGCAGCCTTCGCCACATCGTGGATACTGCCAACGACTTTGCCCGCAACATCCGCCAACGAATCAAATCTACCCCTATCATCTCCATGAGTCAAGAAGATGGAGAAGTAAGAATCGTGAAGCATCCATACGAGATTCAGGAGAAAAAGGTTTATATGTATCAGCCTATCCTAGAAGATGTTACGCGATTACTAGGAAGTAACGCTTCAAAAGAAGCCGATGCATCTACCCGCAAGAAAAACGAAACCATCAGTATCCTTACGCAGACCAATGAGGAGGCTGTCATCATGCTGGCTCTTCTTCACTGTCATGGCATCAAGGCCAAGCTGGTGCAATCAATGGACGGCTTGCGCTTCTGGAATCTGGCAGAGGTAAGATACTTTTTAAAGAAGATAGACCAAGGCATCAAGGAAACGAAATCCCCTATCATCCCTGATGATATTTGGGAAACAACCAAGCAGCAGACATTCCAAAAGTATGCCACCAGCCAGGCATTGCCATATCTGCGCCGCAGTCTCCAGGTATTTGAGCAGACCAATCGTACCAAGTACTACAGCGACCTGAGGGAGTTCGTGTTCGAATCATCAGTAGAAGATTTCTGTGACATCTCGAAATCAGACATCGTGGTCAGCACCATCCACAAGGCAAAAGGCCATGAGTTCGACCATGTACTAATGCTCATTACCCATCCCGAACATCCTACAGATGACATACTGCGCCGATACTATGTGGGCATGACCCGTGCCAAGCGTACGCTTGTCATCCACACCAACGGCAATCTCTTCGACAGTCTGAAAAGTGCCCAGCATCTCTATGATGCCCAAGCCTACGATGAGCCCAACGAAATAGTACTCCAGCTCTCACACAAGGATGTAAACCTGGGCTTCTCCAAGCCTCACAAGGATGCTATCCTTTGCCTGAGAAGCGGTATGCCGCTAACCTATCACGACCATTGCCTCTGTCTCCCATCAACAGGCAGAGACATAGCCCAGCTCTCTATCAAGATGAAAGAGAAACTAGGCAAATGGGAGATGAAAGGCTACAAGGTAACAGCTGCCCGAATCCGCTTCATCGTGGCATGGAAGTCAAAGGATGCACCTAGGGATGAGAAGGAATCCGCCATCGTGCTCGCAGATTTGGTAATGGAAAAATAAGGTAAATTCATCAAAAATCTATCACCAAACGCTATTTATCCTTTCTTTTTATACACAAAAGTGTAATTCTTAAACCACACTCTTGAGAAATACACTTTTGTGTCAAAGGCTTTTTCCTATAAAGCTATACTTTTGCAGCAGAAAATAAATGAATCAAGCAAAACTGTAGCAATATGAAGGAAAAAGTAATTTTTACCACAGCGTTGTGCCTCTCGGCTATGACTCCGATGATGGCGCAGAATATCACCGGCAAGGTGATGAATACCAAGGGAGAACCTTTGGCGTTTGCCAATGTAGTATTATTGAATAGAACAGACTCGGCTTTCGTCAAGGGCGCAGTGAGTGGAGAAGATGGCAGTTTTGTTATCGACTCTTCATGCAATGGCGGAATCATCAAGGTGACATCCGTAGGCTATAAGACAATCTGCAAGGATTGCACAGGCGAGAATATAGGCATCATCAAGATGGAAGAAGACAGCAAGATGCTCGGCGAAGTAGTCGTAAAATCATCCCTGCCTAAGACTATCCTGAAGAATGGCGGAATGACGACAACCGTTGTCGGATCCGTACTTGAGAAGGCAGGAACCATGGAGAACCTGCTCGATCGCATCCCTAACGTGTCTGCCCAGAATGGCAGCATCAAGGTTTTCGGACGCGGTGAGCCTGTTATCTATATCAATGGACGACAGATGAGAGACAAGAGCGAGCTGGACCGTTTGCATTCCGACAACATCAAGTCGGTGGAAGTCATCACTAACCCTGGTGCCCGTTACGCAGCCAGCACCAAGGCGGTCATCCGTATCACAACGAAGAAGATACAGGGTGAAGGATTCGGATTCGATGCGAAGACTACTGGTGAATATGATGAAAAGAAAAACTTCGGCGGGTTTAGCCAATTGAATATGAGCTATAGCAAGAATGGCTTGGAGCTGGGCGCATACGCCTTTGGAGCAAGACAATACC
Source organism: Segatella copri (assembly GCA_021640525.1). Taxonomy (GTDB): domain Bacteria; phylum Bacteroidota; class Bacteroidia; order Bacteroidales; family Bacteroidaceae; genus Prevotella; species Prevotella copri_S. The sequence goes on along the minus strand of JAJXBQ010000020.1, from coordinate 11,539 downwards.
AGCCAGACAATAAAGATTTACAGCAGAAGACTTATCTTGACAAGACCTGGAACCAGAAAAGTGAGATAAGACAAGTAGGTATTATCGAAGCCATGAACTTTCGATTGGATGCCAGCTACCAGTTGGATGCCAACAACTCTATAGGTGCCAACTTTGGTTTTCTTAGAAATCCTAAGCAAACATGGAACGGCGATATGAGTTCTTCTATATTGCAAGACGAAGAATTGTCTGAAAATTCTGATAGTCATGCTGATTTCTTTTGGCAGAAGAATAATCTTTCAAGCAATATTTACTATGTAGGAAAGATTGGTAAGCTCAGCATCGATTTCAATACAGATTGGCTATGGTCGAAGGAATACCAGAACGATGTTACCAAAGAGCAATACCAGGAAGTGTGGATGGATGCACAAAGCCAAACGGCTCATAGCTTGACAAACAAGGATTATCATTTGCTTGCTTCCAAGCTGGTGCTTTCTTACCCATTATTAGGAGGTAATTTGTCTTTGGGTGGTGAATATTCCAATACCCATCGTACCTCAAAGTATCAAGTGGTGCCAACTAACTTGGTATCGGATGACGACAGCCGTATTACAGAAAGTATGACATCTTCATTCTTGACCTATTCAAGAGATTTCGGTAATCTGAGTTTGGAGGCAGGTATGAGATACGAGTACATCGACTTCAACTACTATGAATATGGTAAGTATATGCCAGAGCAAAGCAAGTCGTACGGCAATTGGTTCCCATCGCTCAGTTTATCGATACCTGTTGGAAAAGTGCAGATGCAATTGAGCTATGCTACCGACATCGATCGTCCTTCCTATAATTACTTGCGTAGCGGTATTCAGTATGACAACCGCTACACGTATGAAACCGGAAATCCATTCTTAGTGTCTGAGATAAGCAAAAATCTCAACTACGAGTTAGCTTACAAGTGGTTGACTTTCGATATGACCTACAGCCATACTTCGCATACGATGATGTCGAATATGGAGACTTACAAAGACAATCCTGCAATAGGACTGCTTAAGCCCGTGAATGGAAAGGCATATAATCATGTAGAAGCTTCCGTCAACTTATGCCCTTCGTTTGGCATTTGGCATCCTTCATTTACGGCATCTGTGGCAAAGCAGTGGCTTGATATGGATGCACATGATGGCAAAATATCCAACAATCCGATGGCAGTATTCAACTTTAATAACACCTTCAACACCAAGTTGGCAATGTTAACGTGGATGATGTCGTATACCACAAAAGGATATGAGAGAAATATATTTTTGTATAAGCCAAAATTTTGTACCAATGTATCTGTATATAAGTCTTTCTTGAAAGACCGTTTGTCGTTCCAGCTCTTTGTCTATGATTTGTTTGGACACATTAGCCACATGAGTGCTCATTATGGCAAAATGAAGGACTTGATTGTTGATGGACTGTCAACAAGCAAAGTGTCGCTTACTGTACGGTATAAGTTCAACACTACAAGAAGCAAATATAAGGGTACGGGTGCAGGAGAAAGTCAGAAGAACAGAATGTAATCTGTCTGCAGCATCCAGTAATGGTGTAATGACAATAAATCTCTCTATAAATGAACAATCCAATAAAATTGTTGATTAGTGGCGCAGACATGGGAGGCTTGATAGCCTCCTGTGCCTTGCGCCATGACTTCCATGAAAGCTCTTGGCAGGAAGATAGATTTCATATCTATCGCATAGAAAAGGATACGCTGACGATGGAAGATGTGGATGCATGCGACTTGTCGGGCATCCGATATGCGGTGAATGCAACCTTGCATGACAACGAAGCCTCTTTTGCTTTCGATGAGAAATGCAAGGAGCAGGGCATCCCCGTTATCCATGCCGTCAATCTTGGCAAGGCTGCCTTTCTCGCTGTAGAGAAACCGAAAGGCTATCCATTCAGCGAAGTAGTGAAAAAAGGAACGGATGATTTCCGTTGCTCACTGGGCAAGTATATCTCGCAGTACGGTATGTTCTGGCAGATGCCCGTGCCTTGGGTGGATGAAGCCATCAGGCATTATTCTGAGGAATCTTTCCCGCAACTGGGCATCGGGGCATATATTGCCGCCGGCTATTGTGCCAACATCCTCGTAAACCTTGCGGAAGGCAAGGAGGTGAAATACTTCCCCAAGTTCTATCTCTCGCCATTGTTGGAAGAGATATGATTGCGATTATATCATCTGATAGTTCGTGGCATGAAACAGCGCTTCGGCAATGTTCTTCACGCCCATCTTGGCGAAAAGGTTGCGCTTGCAAGCCTTTATCGTATCCACCGACTTGCACAGTCGGTCGGCAATATCATTCATCGTGTAACCTTGAGCAGACAATCTCAAAACATCTCTCTCTGTCTCGCTCAAGGTTATGCCTTCTTTCTTTTCCCACTTATGGCGCAATGTGGAATATTCAAAATAGCTACGCTCACCATTCTTCTGCATGATGATATGTCCCGGTTCATCGGTTGCTGCCAATGATACGGTGCAGAGGGCAAGCCAGATTCTTCCATCATCAGAAAGAAGTATTGGAGTGAGGTGATGATGAATCAATCGGCTATGCCTGCCATTGGTAAGATGAAAATCGTACGAGATGGTATAGTCCAGACGGTCGCCCACAGGCAATTCGTTGAAAAGATCAAAACCTTTCTTATTCACTTCGAGCAGCATCTGCAGGTCAGCATCCGGCACATGGTCGATATACATCTGATAGCCTGCATCCATCAACTGCTCCGGTTCCAATCCGCAGAGATAAGCGAGGTTATCTGATGCATAGATGAAGTCCTGATGAAAATAATCGATGATATAGACGCACTGGTAGGTGCTGCGGGCAAAGGCTTTTGCCGCATTCACCAATAATTCAATCTTCTCGTAATCTTCTCTGTTGATATGATTCACCTCGTTGGAATGGAGGAAGAAATCGTCTTTTTCTTTATTCATAAGCTATTCTGAATATTCCATAAAAATTCGTTCATTTACTTGGTTATAACAAGAAAAAGCACTATCTTTGTAGCGTTGATTCCCGGTAGCCTCTGATTCATCAAGCTATCGGGTCTTGTTTTTTATACGATTTTTGCCTACAAAAATACATCTTTTTTTGCAATTACGATAATGCCACATTATATAATTACAGAAAATTAACCGTAAAAAGTTATAAAAAGTCCTTGCAGTTTCGTATTATTATTGTATTTTTGCAACACATATATTAATATTGATAGATATGGAGAAGAAACAAATCATAGAAGCAATGCACAATAGATTGCATGAGATTGATCCTCATGCAAAAGCTATCTTGTTTGGTTCCCGCGCTAGAGGTACAGAACATGAAGGAAGTGATTGGGATGTATTGATTCTTCTAGACAAGCCAAAAGTTACGCTTCAAGATTACGATAAGTATTCTTATCCACTAAGAGAATTAGGCTGGGATATTGATGAAATCATCAACCCCGTTCTCTTCTCACAAAAAGAATGGGAGGAGAACAATTATACCTTATTCAATCATAATATAACAAGGGAAGGTATCGCCATATGAAAGGTGACTACTTTACCTCATTAACACAACTTAAAAATACAATATCATGGGATGTTATTTAGCAATCGGGCTGAAGATAAAAACAGCCATTGGAAAGAAAGAAATATCGAAGCATCTTGACGAGATGCCACTCGAAGAAATTTTCAAGGAGATAGAAAAAGAGTATCACCTTGAAGACATTTACGTTCGCCAAGAAACAGAGGATTATTATGTTTACACACTTGACGAAAAGTTGTTAGACAAAGAGTTCATCCCTTTCTTGGAGAAGTTCTATCAATTACGTTACCAAGATGGCGACAACTATGATGCTCCAAAAGTATTGGAAGAACTAAACAGTATTCCTGACACTTCATCTCGCATAGCTTTACTAAGCAAGAAAAGCTTTCAAACTTATCAAATGGGAAGCGATAATGACTACCATCGTGTAAAGGGAAGTTGGAACAACTACCTACCAATCTATAATACTTATGCCATTTTGAGTTTGGATGGCAAGATAATAATGGAATGTTATAACGGAGTATTCAATTTCTTGCGTCGTTGCATCATAGCACAAATGCCAGAGTTCAAACTATCAAAAGCTTTAAGCATTTGGATTGATGGATAAAATGATATAACTAGCAAAAGAACCCCTCACCATAAGCCTTTGATATTCAGTGAAATCAAAGACTTATGGTGAAGGATGTTTGTATTAGAGATCGTTACTTACTTCCTTTTCTTCGGTTGCATTCTCTACAAAGCATCTGGCAATTCTTAACCTCCGTTCTTCCACCTTCACGCCAAGACTTAATATGGTCGCCCTCCATAAATTGGTAATCGAATTCCTTACCACAAATGGCACACTTATGGTTCTGACTTTCCCATACGGCAAGCTTAATCTTGTCGGGAAAAGCACGGAGGTCGAGGTAATGCTCATCACCTGTCAAAACATACGGGATGATGCCTTGCTGTTTTTGGATTTCATCATCTCCTATCAAGTCGATGATCTGCTTTTCCATCGCCTTGATATCGAGAACCTTCTCATGATATTCGTCATAGAATTTCGCCCAATCCAAGCCCTTCATGATTTTCTTAAATTTCTTCATGTTGAAGGTATCCATAGCCCAACGCAATACGCTCTGGAAATAAGTCCATAGAGGCATGGCATTGATGTCATGCTGATGTAGGCTCATATAACCAACGGCAGACTGAGGCTTGCCATTGCGAGTTTCGTGGTCTGCCATCCACTCCAAAGCTTTCTTGAAAAAGTCTTGGCGAATAGGCGAACCATTCACCAAGTCCTTACCCAAACGATATGCAGCACAATTGGTCTTAGAGAAATGCTTCTTGGCATCGCTCACAAACGGACCTGCATAGACGGCATTCCTTATTTCTTGCTCATTCAAAGGCTTGCCGGCGATATTTATCGTCTTGAACCATTCCAACTTCTCCGATTCTTCTCCTTCGCAGACATAAACGGTCAATTTATAGTCGAGAATCTTCTTCTGAATATCAGCAGGTTGATTGCTAAAGATTTTGAAATCAACAGCAAATACATCTGCCACATACTCACAAAGCGACAACGTGCGTTGTTGACCGTCCATCACCTCGTATGGGCATTCTGCATCATCACTTCGCTTTACCCAATACATTACATTGAGTGGATAGTTGTGCAATACTGTATTTATCACAGCTATCTGCTCATTGTCATTATATATAAACTCTCGTTGATATGGCGGACGAATATCTAGGAGACCATTATAGCCTCTTACACCTTGCTCTTCATTATTTATATACCCCTTGGTGATTTCACCTATCGTTACTTCCTTTGGTTCAATTGTCATCATAATTTCTGTGGATGTTTGTTACGGATTAATATTCTACTATAAGGACATTTGTGCTTACCATCTTTCGTGAAGGCTAAATCTGTTCGTCCTCGATAATTTTTAGTAATTCCAATCTGCTTAGCCAAATCACCATTTCCCAATCCTATTATCTCAAACTGTTCAGGATTAAAAGAATACAGCATTGTATCTGGCACTCCCATCACCCCATCATAGTCAAATGGAATATCTACAGTTTTGCCAACATCAATCCCCTCAAAGTTATCATACTTAGGATATTCATCTGGACTATAACAACAAACCAAATCCAAAATTTCATGCCTCTTGGGAATTTCCAAGTTTGTAAACCACGTTACTCCAGAAACTCTTATCATATTTTCCTTATGGTCTCCAGCAGTTGCGACATCCTCATAAGGCGAAAAGAAATGACCTGCAGCTCCCTTGAAACCATAACCTAGCCATACAAGATTGTCTTTTATAAGAGGAAAGACCTCCTTATAATGTATTGCATTCTGATGACCTATAATCAAAAACTTCTTTTGATACTCCATCAGCTGCCCAATATACTCACGAAACAAAGAGAAAGGAGGATTGGTAACGACAATATCCGCTTCTTTCAATAATTCTATGCATTCCTGTGAACGGAAGTCGCCAGTCTTTAAAATCGACAATACATTCTTGTCATTTTTCAAAAGATATTGTACGTCGGACAAATCGACAGCTCCATCGCCATTCTCATCTTTTACTTCCGTTATCTCCACCTTATAGGCAATCTTCTTTGGTTCGTCATCATCGAAGCCATCGAAATGAATTGCCAGTTCATTACCAGTTACAGGCGAACCATTGTAACAGGTGCAGATGAGTTTCTTCAATCCTAACTGATTGAATCGAAGAGCGAAATATTTGAAGAAGTTACTTTCGTAAGGGTCGTCACAGTTGCAGAGCACCACTTTATCACGGAAGTGCTGCCAATAATGTTTTAACTCTCGTTCTATATCAGAAAGCTGGGTATAGAACTCATCTTTCTTTGCCACCTTAGCGGCATTCAAATTCTTGTTTGCCATAATGCTTGATTGTTAGTTATACGATACAATTAGTGCATACAACTATCAATCACGCCAAGACGCAAAAAGGGCGTGATGCTCTTATTGCGTTCAGCTATGAGGCAGCCTCGGAATGGAAACCTCAGTCTACATAATAAGAATACACCACGCCTATAGCGATGGTGCATTGCTAATACATATGTAGACTAAGGCACCCCATACCGAATGCCTTATCACAATTATTCCTTGTTACGTTATTTCCAATAAGTTTCCGAGGCTTTTGGCTGAACGCGAAATAATAGCGAATGCTTTTGTTTACCAACGATGTCTTGGAAATGGCTGTAGCCAAATCCATTTGCAAAGATACAACAATTTATTGAAACGAGCGCATCTTTCATCGAAAAACTTCTATTAAATCATGCTTTTTTCTTCTTTAGATGCCTGCAAACAAAACAGCAATTAAAATTCCATTCTCCTTTCACAATTATCATAGTATACTCATAATAAGTTACTTAAGTGTGAAAGGAGAATTCTGCACTCCAATAGAACTACTGCAATCAGGGGAAACGACAAAAGAACCAACTGCGCTTATCACCGCACCATTTACCTTGAGCTGAAACAACAATAATAATCAGCCGAAAGGACTATTAATATAAGGAAAAGGCAACTTAGTCTAAAGGAGAAAGCAACTATCACAAAAGGAATAGAAAAGGCTTCTTTGTATCGGATGACCCGGGTCATCCATATAGATGACGGGAGTGAGCCATATAGATGACCCGAGTCATCCATATAGACGACCTTAGTCATCCACCCGACAAATCGCTTCTTTTCGCCTGCCAATATCTATCCCTCATCCTTCTAGTTACTATGCTTCATCCCAACATTCATAACAAAGACACCCACTATTCATTATCAAAATACCTGCTATTCACTATCAAGACGCTCATTATTCATTATCAAAACATCTATTATTGACTATACCAGATCCTTGCCCCACCTATACCATACTCATAAAAAGCAAGGCACATCGCCAAATTTAAGCTTAGCCATCAATTATCATCTCAAAATAAAGAAGTTTTTCCTTTCACACTTAACTCTCTCATTTTCAATACAATCCGCATTCCGTGAAAGGAGCTTTCTTATCTATTTTAAATATTTTCAGCAAATTTATCCCCCTAAAATTGGGTGGATTCAAAAAAGTAGTACCTTTGCACCCGCTTAAGAAAACCAAGCTATAGTCATCAGACCGAATTAGAAGAGATGGTAGAGTGGTCGACCTATATCAATAACACCACTCATCCATATTAGTGCCATTTTTATTTGGTAGTTTAAGAATAAAAGATTACCTTTGTATCGCTAAACAGAAAGAAGAGAACGATGGCTATAAAATATGATCAGCAATTATACATAGGATACTCCAAGACATTCTACAATCTAAAGATTTTGGTAATATGTCAAACAAAGTAGATAAAAGAATAACTGAGCAAAGCTCGCTCTACGAACATCTAGAAAAGATGAGCGTGGATGAACTCACCGCTCATATCAATGCTGAAAACAAGAAGGTGGCTCTGGCAATAGAAGAAGCATTGCCTGCCATTAACCAACTGATTTCCGCCATCGAAGGGCAGCTGAAGAAGGGCGGAAGGCTCTTCTATGCCGGTTGCGGAACGGGCGGAAGACTGGCTACACTCGACACCATCGAGGTGCAGAACACCTATGGCATCGATGGTTCGCAGATACAGGCCATCTTCCCCGGAGGCATCGGCTGCCTTACACAAACCAGGGAATCAAGAGAAGACGACCTGGAGAATGGCTGGCACCAACTCTGCGACAAGCATATCTCAAGGCAAGATTTCGTGCTGGGCTTCTCGGCAAGCGGCACTACTCCCTTTGTACTCGCCATCCTGAAACATTGCAAGGAGGCAGGCATTCCTACGGGATGCATCGTGAACAATCCCCACGCTCCCATCGCCCAGGCTGCCGATTATCCCGTAGAAGTCATCACGGGACCGGAGTTCGTGACGGGAAGTACCCGCATGAAAGCCGGTTCTTCGCAGAAGATGATTCTGGATATGATCAGTACTTCTCTTCAGATAAGACAAGGACGGGTGGAAGGCAACAAGATGGTGAACGCCAAGCTTATCAATCATAAACTCATCGACCGCGCCTGCCGCATCTTCATGGAACGCAATCCGGAATATACGGATTACGAGAAAGTGAAGCAACTGATACTGAAAGCAGGAAGCGTGAAGAAGGCGGAAGACTTGCTGAAGAGTAAAAGCGATTTAGATATTTAGATAGAGATAGAGTTAGACAAGAATTTACCTTATATAAATAGGGCTATCAAGATTTCACCTTATATAATAAGACAATATGGCAAAGAAAGCAATTGTAATGGGTGCCACATCGGGCATCGGAATGGAAGTGGCGAAACTGCTTGCAGCAAAAGGATGGCAGGTAGGAATAGCCGGAAGAAGAATCGAAAGATTGCAGGCTCTGATTTCGCAGAGCGGCATTACCTGCTATCAGCAAATAGACGTGACTTCTCCCGATGCTCCTACCCAACTTCTCGAACTCATCGATAAGTTGGGAGGTATGGATCTCTACTTCCATAGTTCTGGCATTGGCTGGCAGAATAATACGCTGGATATAGAAAAGGAGTTGAAGACCGTGGAAACCAACGGATTGGGATTCACGAGAATGGTGGATACGGCATTCAACTGGTTTGCTACTCATCATCAGAACAATTCAAAAGCCCGCATTGCCTGCATCACTTCCATCGCCGGAACCAAAGGTCTCGGTGCAGCCCCTGCCTACTCTGCCACCAAGCGATTCCAGAACCATTATCTGGAATGCCTGTCGCAGCAGGCACGGATGCGTCATCTCCCTATCGCCATCACAGATATCCGACCAGGCTTCGTAAAGACCGACCTCATCGCAGGCAGCAGCTATCCGCTTCAGCTCAAACCGGAAGATGTGGCGAAGCATATCGTGAGTGCCATCGAAAACGGAAAGGAAGTTAAGGTAATAGACTGGAGATATGATATCCTCGTCTTCCTCTGGCGACTCATTCCTAGATGGTTATGGACGAGATTGAGGATTGCAACATAACATCTTTATTCCTGTCTGATGACAATCGTCTTGAACCAGTCTTTCAATACTCCAGCGTATTGATCCTGCGAATCAGACAGCAGGATGACAACCTGGGAACCATCTTCCAGCTTAGGACCAAGACACATACCTTCGTAATTGGCAAAGGAACGCTTGGAAAGAGACAAGCCGGTTTTCCATTCCGTGAGCAATCTCTTTTTCAAGAAAGGAGTATCTGATGAAAACTTCTCTTTCATAGAAAACTTCTCAGAATTCAAAGGATTGATCAGATAGAGCTTGCACTTGCAGAAAGCACCTATCTTGATCTTAGGAATAAATGCCTCACGCTCCAAAACCAAAAGCTGTCCATCGGGCAAGGCACAAAGCTCACTCACACCCATCACATAGATATCTGCTTTCTTATGGGTAGAAGGTTGATCCATCTGATAGGCATAGGTCGCCATATAACGAGAATCTTTCTTGCTACTCACTTGCTCGCTATACTCTTCCTTGTTACTATCTTCCTTCATCTTTCCCCTATCAAGCCTCATCAAACGAAGTCGATTGGCCAATCCGTTTTGAGGAGTAGCAGGCTGTCCGTCCTTGCGAAGCGTGCTCTCAGGTATCGTCCAGAGATACTGATGGACGGAATCAAAAGCCAGAGACTCAAAATTATAATTGGGATAAAAATCAGAAGAAGGCCATCTGCTTTCCCAAAGATTCTGCTGATAGCCAACCTTGGCAGTATCCGCCGAAATAGGCAGAATAGGATACTCCTTTAAACGGCAATATCCTTCGCTTGCTATCACCAAGGTAGAATCAGAAACCTTCACGATGGCTTCATGGTCAAATCCCTTCTCCAGCCCCTGCCAAGGCTTGCCATCGTTCAGCGTTCCATCTGTTCTCTCGATAAACCCAAGGTTCTCTACCTGTTCCAATTCGCCAGTCTTGGGATTCACCAGAATTCGGAAGTTGAAATACAGAGCACTATCCGACTTGTCGCTTACCACCGCATAGATATCATCATGCAGATGAGCAATGCCACTGTAGTTACCCGCAGCCACGGTTTTCGGATAAGCCTTCTGGGGATTCTCTCTCACTACTTTCCAATCCTGTGCTCCAGCCAACAGACTGAATGCCAGGAAGATGGTCAGGATATTACAACGCTGCATAGGTAAGAACAAACTCCATGGTTAATTCGAAATCCACATGCGCCGTCTTCCTGCTCTTGAGATTCTCCACATCACACGACCAGTCTGCCATCGTATCAAATGGCTTTACCCGCATATCCTCAAACATCAGTTTTTCTTCAGAGAATAACTTGAAGACCGTTTCCTTGGCACACCAATGCACCAGCTTGGCATCCAGATCTTCCGCCTTCTCATCCTTTCGCAGGAATTTGGAAGCGATGCGCTCTACCCTATCGCTGAAGTATTCGATATCTACCGCCACTTCCTGATTCTTGGAAAGGATAAGCACAGCATAACCCTTGGTATGCGAAACGCTGATATGATAACCACGGAACAATGGCTTTCCAGCCTCGTTGTGGGTAATGTCACCTGCATGAGAAAGCAAACCCTTGGAAGCCCCGTTCGTCTTGAGCATCTCATACATTAATGCACGAATGGCAAGAAACTCCAGTTTCCTGCCATCGTTCTTATATTTCTCTTCCATCTGGGAACGGTAAGCCTGCAGATGAGGATAGGCTTCGAACAACTGTTCTACAGTCTCATCCATCTGCCATAAGCCCAGGCTCACTCCCGGATAAACTTCTCGTATATTGACAACTGCCATACTATATAATCAAAATATTACAAATATAAGGAGGATGAACTACTTGGAGGAATTCTCCTCTTCGTTTCTTACCGGATGTACCGTCACCTTGATCTTGCTGATGCGACGCTCCTCGATATTCATCACCTCGAAAGTATAATTCTTATAATCTATCTTCTCGTGCATGCTTGGGAAATCGCCCTTGATTTCCAAGAGCAGACCCGCCAGGGAATCAGCATCACCCTCAACCTCCTCAAACTCTTCATCATCTACATTC
>JAJXBQ010000019.1:0-22230 GCA_021640525.1 Segatella copri | reverse complement strand
TGTAAGCGGCTCCGCGTTTATACCATTGTAGTATTCTCATTTATTCGTACCTTTGCACCATCATTTTAAAATCAAACAAATTATGACAGCAAACGAACGTTTTGAGAAGGCTTGGGATTCCTTCTTGGGCTATCTGAACCGAAATCCCAAAGCCCAACTTACTCCTTTCTTGAAGGAAAGACATGTAAATCATCGCACCATGATGAACTGGATGTGCGAAAAAGGATATTCTGTTTTGCGTGCCAAAAAGGAAATCCGCCAAGCCCAGGAGGCAGCCCGCAGAGAAAAAGCAGAAGCATCTGCATCAAGTACAGGCATGATGTTCGTGCCTATGGAACCTCCTACCATAGATCTGCCTATGGAAGACCTCCTTTATGGCATAAACATAACCTTTCCAAATGGAACTTTGGTTTCCGTTAAAAAAGGATGTGCCAAGTCTGTTATGGCGTTAATGAAACTTTATGAGGAGGAGGATGCGGTATGTTTGGATTGAATGAGAGTACCCAGTACTATGTCTGCCAGAGATACGTACGAATGAACATGGGCATAAATGGCTTGTATCAGATAGTGAGAACCGAGATGGAACTTCCGCCACTTGGTGGTGCGGTATTCATCTTCTTCTCCAAGAACCGCCAGCAGGTAAAAATGCTCAAGTGGGATGGCGATGGTTTCTTGCTGTACCAGAAGCGACTGGAGCGAGGAACCTTTGAATTACCATTCTTTGACCCCAAGAACAAACAATGCAAAATGCCGTACAGGACACTATCGGCCATCATGAGCGGAATTTGCCTAAAAAGCATGAAATATAGAAAGAGACTTAACTTATAGCTTTGCTATGCTATATTTAACGTATTGTATATCAGTAAGATAGTAAAAATAAATATCTGAAAATCCTTGCATATCTCGATATTTTTTCGTACCTTTGCACTATGAAAAAGGACGAAATTATAGAACTTTTGAAGGAACAACTTCAGCTTGCCAACGAACAACTTCAGCAAGCTAATACTACAGTGAGTTCGCTGACCCTGCAGGTCAACGAACTCATTAAACGTATAAAGTCATTGGAAGAACTACTCGTCCAGAAAGGAATCGCCATCGACAAGGTGAATCGTCAGAACAAGGCACTCGGCAAGCTCGTTTCAGGCAAGAAGTCCGAACGTCAGGAGAAGAATCCACAAGACTCGATGACCCAGGAGGAATTTGACAAGAAGAAAAAAGAGCAGGCCGAAAAAAGAAAGGCCCGCAAAAACAACGGAGCCAAGCGTGACATGCATTACGAAATGAAAGAGGTGCATGTTACGATAGATCCAGTCATGGATGCAGAGCTTTTGAAGACGTTGCGTCTCTTCGGAACTCGTACCTGTATACGTTACAGAATGGAACCCATCAAATTCATCAAGACCGTGTATCACATCAACACTTATACGGATGGAAGTATCATGTATCCGGGGAAAACTCCGCCGGCTCTGTTGTTGAATTCTTCCTATTCACCTTCCTTTGCAGCAGGACTCCTGCAGATGCGATACATCTATTCCATGCCGGTAGAGCGAATCATCAAATACTTTGCCGACAATGGGTTTACGTTAAGGAAAGCCACGGCAAACAAACTGATTGCCAGAAGTGCCGATGTACTGGAAAACTTCTATAAGGCTATCTGCCAAGTTGTGTTGCAGCAGGATTATGTCTCGGCAGACGAGACATACCATAAAGTACTGTTAGCCAAGACAAAGCCTACGGACAAGGGGTCGAAGAAAGGCTACCTCTGGGCTGTAAGTGCGCCTAAACTGGGACTTGTCTTCTTCGTATATGAGGATGGTTCACGCTCTGAGCAAGTCATACTTAACGTATTCTCAGATTATAAAGGTACCATACAGAGTGATGCATATGCTCCTTACCGGAAACTGGAGTCGGATGCTTATCCGGACATCATGAGAATCGCCTGTCTACAGCATGTCAAGAGAGACTTCATCGACTGCGGCAAGGAGGACAAGGATGCTCTGGAAGTCGTAGATATCATCAACAGGTTTTATCAAGAAGACAAAAAACATAAGGTTGGGGTAAATGGATGGACCGTTGAAGACCATCTTGCCTATCGGCAGTCATATGCACCGGACATTTTACAGGATTTATTGGAGAAACTGGAGGAAATATCTTCCAGGAAGGATTTGCTGCCCAAGTCTACCTTGGCGCAGGCGGTCGGTTATGCCCTTAATGAATATAATGCCATTTGTGACATCTTCAAAAGAGGTGATACGGCTCTCGATAACAACTATATTGAGAGAATCCAGAGGTACATATCACTATCAAGAAGAAACTCTATGTTCTTTGGCTCGCACGAAGGAGCAAGACGGGGAGCTATCCTATATTCTATAGCTATTTCATGCAAGTTGAATGGCATCAATCTGTTTGAATACATTAGCGATGTCATAGAAAAGACCATTGAATGGCAACCGAATACCCCACTGGAGAAATATAGAGACTTACTTCCTGACCGATGGAAAAAGCAGTAGCAGCATTTGTTTAATCAGCTGTTACTGCTTTTTTTGAATTATGCAAGGTATAAACGCGGAGCCGCTTACCATAAATTAGCGAAAAGTATCATGATTTCTTGCTTGCATCGAAAAAAAATGCTTTATGAAGTGATAATAATAGCATTTGCAAGGCAATAAACAGGATGTTTTTGCGTTTAGTAAAACAGAATGTTTTATTCTTAATACTTAAGAAACATGGATGAAAAGGAATTACTGAAAAAGGCTTTTGAGTACGGAAACGTACCTAGCAACATCACCTACTGTTTCACCGAACCATGTCCGATGAAAAACAAGTGTATCCACTATCTATCCGGTCTCTACAAAAACGAGAAGACTGATAGAGGGGATGCCATTTTCCCAAATGCCCTGAAAAACGGAGAATGCAAGTACTTCGCTCCGCTGCGTGTCGTAAAAATGGCATGGGGATTCGACAAACTCTTTGCCGAAATGAAAGTGAAAGATGCGCCTGCACTGCGCGCCGAAATGAGAGACTACCTCGGCAGCAAAGGACAATACTACCGTTACAAACTGGGGCAACTGAAACTCCTGCCGGAACAACAGGCATATATCAAACAGCTCTTCGCCAGATACGGATATAAAGATGTTGAATTCGACCATTTCTCAGAAGAGATTGATTTCACTAAAAGCTAATCTTTTTCTCTGCCCTCCAGATGTTCTAGCCATGCCATTTAAGCGGTCCCACAGAGAACACGTGACGGGCTATCGGTGAACACGTGACGGGCTACTGGAGAACAAGTGACGGGCAACTGGAGAACAAGTGACGGGCAACCATTGCCCGCATAAGGGGAAACGAGTGCCCAATTTATCAACCGAACTTTGGGCAATGCTAACAAGAGTTTATAGTTTATAGTTAACAGTTTATAGTTAACAGTTTATAGTTAATAGCTAATAGATTGACAATTAACCATCTTAATCATTATAGCAATGAAGATAACTATTGTACATACAAACAACAAGAAGCAGCTCCTCGTCAGCACCAAGACGATGGAGAAGTTGCTGCAACGTATCGCAAAGGATGATAGCAGGCTTACTGTTACACACTTCCGCGAATGCGTGCCTTATATGGAAAGCGGCTACGAATATTACAAGGATATGCCAACATGGATGCACATCTACCCCGCTGCTGAATTCGCCAAAGACGAAAACAACAACCTGAAGATGAAGGCGTGCAACGGTATCCTGATGCTGAAATTCGGAAACATCACGGATGCAGACGGCGTGGAGGGCGTGAAGCGCTCGGTTGCCATGCTGCCTTCTACCTTTGCTGCGCTGGAAGGTGCTGATGGTAAGTCGGTTATCGTATTGGTGAAATTCAGTAATGAAGATGATTTGCTGCCTGCTGAGGAGGCGGATGCCGAACGACTGTACCGCATCGCTTACCAGCAGATTCTGCCTGTATATCAGGCGATTGCCAAGGCTTCGGTGCTCACAGACGGGCCGAAACCTTCTATAGAAGCGGGCTCAAACCTGTCTTTTGAGCCTTCGATGCACAACAGTTTTATGATGACGCTCGATGCGAAACCTTATTTCAACAGTAAGGCGGTGGCGATGAAAATTGACAGCAACATGCACCCTCAGAACCAGGCTTTCAACACGGAAGATAATCAGCAGATGATTCCTAGTTCCGATACTTCGGAAGAAGAAAAGAAAGTTGACAAGAACAGCGTTCGCGAGAATATCATGAGCATGATGCAGCTGCTGAAAAGTAAATATAACTTCAGATACAACACGGTGATGAAATTCGTGGAATACATGCCGAAAGAGAAAGGTTGGTATGGTTTCCAGCCCGTAGATCCGAGAGTGCAGAAGCGCATGACGCTGGAGGTGCAGCTCGCTGATATCCGGGTGAGCATCAAGGATGTCAGGAATTTTCTGGAGTCTGATTATATCAAGAATTATAATCCGATAGATGAATATCTCTTCCAATGCTACGACAAATGGGACGGGAAGGACCATATACGTGCCTTGGCTCGTACGGTTCCTACCAACAATCCTTACTGGGCAGACTGGTTCTACATCTGGTTTCTGGGCATGGTTGACCAGTGGCGCGGCTTCACCCATCGCCAGTATGGCAACTCGGTGGCTCCGCTTCTCATTTCCAAGCAGGGTTACAACAAGAGTACTTTCTGTCGCCGGCTGTTACCGCCGGAACTGCAGTGGGGATATAACGATAATCTGATTCTGTCAGAAAAACGTCAGGTTTATCAGGCGATGGCGCAGTTTATGGTCATCAATCTTGATGAGTTCAACCAGATTTCTCCACAGGTGCAGCAGGGATTTCTGAAGAATCTCATCCAGTTGCCTACGCTGAAATACAAGCCTCCGTATGGCAGTCATGTCATGGAATTTCCTCGTCTCGCCTCGTTCATCGCCACGAGCAACATGAAGGATATTCTCACCGATCCATCCGGCAACAGAAGGTTTATAGGCGTGGAACTGACGGGACCAATCGATGTGAGTGTGCGTCCGAACTATCAGCAGCTTTTCGCCCAGGCGCTGACCGCCCTGCACAATGGCGAAAAGAGTTATTTTGATGCAGAACAGGTGAAGTTGATCATGAAGAACAACTGCCAGTTTGAGGTGGCTGAGCCGATAGACCAGTATTTCCAGCTCTATTTTGATTTGGTTGAGAATGAGAAAGAGGGTGAATATCTGACTGCCGCCGAGATTTTCGACTATCTGAAAAAGCAGATAGGTTCATCGCTCAAGGTGAACAGTTTGATGGGATTCGGCAGAAAACTGGCGAATATGAGTGAGTTAAAACATAAGAGATTTGCAGATGGAATGAAGTATCTTGTAAAGAAAAAGTAAAATAATGATACTTCTATGAGACTTTAATGAGACTTCTCGGCACAAAAGACGAGAAGTCTCATTCTCTTTATCTTATTATCTATCAAGTCTTTAAGTCGATATTTTCAATAGAAAATGAGACTTTGAGACTTTTTCTCAAAAAAAACTTTTTTCACGTAAGAAAGAAAGCTTTTGCCCTTACAGGGCGACAGGCTTGTATCCATCATTACCCAGGGTGTTGCCCTGGGCTAAGAGCTTCTGCCCTTTCAGGGCGTGTGGAGCCTACATCTGAAAACACTTATCCTTTAGATAGCATAAAGGAAGGTGCGGATGAACCAGTAGCAAACGATACCTGCGATATAACCTACGAAAGCTATCCAGGAGATATGCTTCATATACCAGCCGAAGGTAATCTTCTCCAAGCCCATTACTACCACACCAGCAGCACTACCGATAATCAGCATAGAACCTCCTACACCGGCACAGTAGGCCAGCAACTGCCAGAAGACACCATCCACAGCCATATCACCAGCGGCTGCCACAGGATACATTCCCATACATCCTGCTACCAGAGGCACATTGTCAACAATACTTGAAAGCACACCGATGATACCAGTTACGAGGTAGTGGTTGCCATCGAATACGACGTTCAGGCCCTGACCCAAAGCAGTCAATACGCCAATCTCAGCCAAGCAGGATACTGCCATCAGGATACCGAGGAAGAAGAGAATGGTACTCATATCAACACGAGAAAGCAACTTGGTTACTCGCTTCTGAGTACCCTCGGCATCAGCTCCACGATGCAAACCGCGATAGAAAACTTCGGTAGCAGTCCAGAGAACGCCCAATACCAGGAGGATTCCTACGAATGGAGGCAAGTGGGTGATACTCTTGAAGATAGGAACGAAGATCAAGCCGCCTACTCCCAACCAGAACACAGCCTTGCGCTGACCTTCGGTGAAATCGCTGACCGATGCATTCTGCTGGGCAGAAACCTCAGGCATCACGAGTTCGCCCTTCAACATGGTCTGAAGAATGAGGGCAGGAATCACCAAGGAAACCACAGACGGAATGAAGATTTCGGCGATAACGCCGGCAGCAGTAATCAATCCCTTGTTCCAGAGCATGATGGTGGTAACGTCGCCGATTGGTGAGAAGGCACCACCCGAATTGGCTGCGATGATGACGAGGGATGCATAAACCATGCGGTCCTTATGGTCGGTGACGAGCTTTCGGAGAATCATGATCATCACGATACTGGTGGTCAGATTGTCGAGGATAGCTGAGAGGAAGAAGGTAAGGAAAGCGATACGCCAGAGGAGCGCACGCTTCGACTTGGTCTTCATCACCTGGCGAACCCAGTTGAATCCGCCGTTCTGGTCAACGATTTCCACGATGGTCATCGCACCCATCAGGAAGAAGAGTGTTGTGGCAGTATCGCCCAGATGTTCCTGGATGATTCCGGTCACCCTCTCCACCATTCCAGCAGCACCACCTGTATAATCAGGGTGCATCAACTGGAGATACTGCATTGGATCCATCATGTAGAGGGTCCAACAACCTACCAACATCAACAGGGCAATTGCTGCCTTGTTTACCTTTGTCAAGCTTTCGGTAGCTATGAGTGCATAGCCGAGCACGAAAACGACAATAATAGAAATTGTAAGTGTAGTCATTACTTCTTATTTATTATTAGATATTCTTTTCCTTTAGATATGATTTGGTACGTATGTTAACCAAACGGCTGCAAAGATACAAAAAGAAAAGCAATAACCACACGATTCCTTATTATAATTGTATGAAATCGTTTACTTAATTACGGATTTAACCTAAATAATAACAGATTTCGACCAATATGGTTGAGGCATTTCATATATTTACACATGCTTGTTGAATTCGCGGACATCAGTATATTTAGTAAAAAGTTAATTTGTAATAAAGTTCTTACTAATATATCTCTTACCTAAAAGATTATTACTACCTTTGCATTACACAAAACATGTAACACAAAATATGGAATAGATATAAAACGTTATGGAACAGCTGAATAACCCATTTGTTATCTACGGATATAAGGGAGCAGAATACTTCTGCGACCGCAAAAAAGAGACGGAAGTCATCATGAAGGCTTTGCAGAATGAGCGTAACATCGTCCTCATCTCTCCTCGCCGCATCGGAAAGACGGGACTCATACACCATGTCTTAGAGAACATCAGCAAGCAGGAGCCTGAGACGCATTGTTTCTATCTCGACATCAATGCCACAAGAAATCTGAGCCAATTCATCCAATTATTGGCAAAGACGGTTATCGGGAAGGTTGATACTTTCTCACAAACTGCCATGCGCAAGATTACCACTTTCTTTGCCGGCTACAAGCCTACGATGTCGTTTGATGAGATGACGGGAATCCCTACGTTCTCGATTACGGTTTCACCAAGCCAGAGCGAGGATTCTCTCAAACATATCTTCGAGTATCTGAAACAATCGGAAAAACGAATCTATATTGCCATTGACGAGTTCCAGCAGATAGCCGAATATCCCGAAGATGGCACAGAGGCCCTGCTGCGCTCCTACATCCAGTTCTTGCCGAATGTATATTTCATCTTTGCAGGCAGTAAGCAGCACATGATGACCGACATGTTCCTGTCGGCAAAGCGCCCATTCTATCAGAGTTCGCAAATTCTCAATCTTCCCCTCATCAACCAGGATGAGTATCATCGTTTTGCCAACAGATGGATGGGGACCCGGAATCTGACCATGGATCCTGATACCTTTGCCTATCTATATAATAAGGTGGATGGTCAAACCTGGTATATTCAGGATATTCTGAACCGACTCTATCAGAACGGAAAGGAAATTACGACAGCGGAAATTGATGATGTAACCCTGGAATTGGTGAACGAGCAGGAAGTGGCATTCGTGAATTACTACGATTCCCTTACTGACAATCAGGCAGCCCTTCTATCTGCCATTGCCCAGGATAAGGCTGTCACCTCCATTCTTTCGCAGGATTTCATCAGCCGCCACAACTTGCCTGCTGCCAGCAGCGTGAGTCTTGCTCTCAAGACGCTGATCAATAGAGAATTCATCTACAAGTACAATGGCAGCTATATCATCTACGACCGCTTCTTCGGGATGTGGTTGAGGAAGAACTGCGCTGGAAATTAATCATTGCAAAAAAATCCGAAACAGATAGCTGCCATGCTTCTGTTTCGGATTATCTTTTCGTATTCTTTCTTATTCTTCCTTAAAATAGATGATTGGCTTCCATCCATTTCTGGAAGTCCACATTTCCCCAATGGTCAGGCAGAGAATCACCTGCACAACATTATCTTTCATGTCTTACCCTTTCCTTCTTTTCATTCATTTTCTTCACTTGGCTAGGCAACATTGGCAGCGGCGGCAAGAGTTTCTCTGCTTCCTGCAGGAATCCAATGCTCCTCAACAGAGAAAGAATAGTGCCAAAACCTATGTTCTTAGCTTCGCCTTTTTCAAACTGGCTAATGGTGAAAATGCTCACACCAGCCTTTACAGCCACCTCTTTCTGAGTGAGATTGCTGAACAGACGATATTGCTTGAATCGTCCTCCTAATTCAGATATAATCTCAGAATTAGACTTTGCCTCTATACCATATTCCGTAATCATGCTGCAAATATAGTTATTTCTTTATTTATCGCCAAATATAGGGTTAAATATTTAAATATCTTTAGTTATTAAAAAGAAAAATCGGTATAAAAAATCCGCACAGCCCAGAGAGCCATGCGGATTCTGATATTTAATAAAGCTAGCAATAATCATGTTCACAGGTTACTTAGCCACCTTGAATACGGCGGCACTAATGCCTGAAGCCTTGATGGCATCGGTCTTCTTGCCTGATTTATATACAACCTTGCCTGTAGAAAGAACAGAAACTGCCTTGCCACCTACAGAGCTGATGTTGAGAGAGGCTGCCTTGGCACCAGGATTCACGACAACAACATACTTCTCATCACCCAAAGTACGCTCATATACCATCGGATATTCCTGACCCTTCTGGTTCAGGAGCTTCCAATCGCCCTCATTGTCAAGAGCCTTGGCTGAATGACGCAAAGCGGCCAGCTTACGGGTATATGACAACAGAGAATTCTGATCTCCCTGCTGAGCCTCAACGGTCAACTTTCCGTTTTCCGTATCTACAGGGAAGTAGAGTTTATCGGGCGCACTCGTAGAAAATCCGGCATTCTTGCCCTTGGTCCACTGCATCGGAGTGCGGGTACCAGAGCGCTCATTGCTACCCTCCTTGTTAGGGAGATCCATCTGATACTTCATACCAATCTCATCACCATAATAGATAAATGGAACACCTGGCATGGTGAGGAAGAAGGTCATCGCCACCTTCAGCTGGTCTGGCGTGTTGCGGGTACCGATGTTAGGACGCTGGTAATCGTGGTTGGCAGATGGAACAGCGATGTAGCCGAGATTCTTGGTGGCATTATATGCCTTGGTATAGTTCTCGCTAAATTCCTTAAGCGAACCCTTGCCCTGCTTGTCGAAATAGCAGTTCTGATAGCTCTGCTCCCATTTGCCCCATGGAGTCTTGCGGTCGAAGAACAGAGAGGCATAGCCCTTAAGACCGAAATGGATGTAGAAATCGATGTTGAAACCGGCAGGAATGGCTTGCTGCGGATTAGCCCACTCAGAAATCAGGACGGTCTCAGGATAGTACTTGTCCTTCCATGCACGCATCTCATTCCAGAGTTTGGAAACCTCCTTCTTGTCAGGGTCGTTCTTGATGAGCGATGACGCCATATCAACACGGAATCCATCCACACCCTTATCAAACCAGAAAGCCATGATGTTACGTATCTCCCTGCGAACAGCCTGTGGTCCAGGCGCATCTACGCTCTGCTCCCAAGGATGATTTGGGTCTGGATGAGCAAAGCCATAGTTCAAGGCTGGCTGGCACTCGAAGAAATTCTTCTCATAATACTTGGCACGAGGAGCATTCGCCTCCACATATCTGCCTCGGGTACTAGACTCCGGACTTGCCTCCTGATGACGGGCTTCTATTTCTTTCTTCTCGCTCTCAGGAATATCGTTCATCCAGATATAATAGTCGCTGTAACGCTGGTTTGGATCTTTCTCGGAAGACTCCTTAAACCAGGCACACTTGGTGCTGGAATGTCCTGCCACCAGGTCGAGACAAACCTTCATGCCACGCTTATGGGCCTCATTGACCAATGTAACCAAATCGGTATTGGTACCGAATCGAGGATCCACCTTGTAGAAATCAATGACATCATAGCCACCATCAAACCATCCCGACTCAAAGATCGGATTGAGCCAGAGGGCGTTCACACCCAGCGACTTGATGTAATCCAACTTGGAAGTGATACCCGGCAGGTCACCAATACCATTGCCATCAGTATCCATATAGGAAGATGGATAAATCTGATAGAAAAGTGCATCACTCAACCAAGCCGGTCCCTTCTTCTGTTCTGCCTGAGCAGAAAGTGTGGTTGCCGCCAAGGCAGCAACCAACAACATTTTATTCATTCTTTTCATAAGCATCATTATTAATCCAAGAAAAACTCTCTCCAATAATAACTTCAAATCCTGCTTTTTATTGTGCAAGAATGCTTATAGCGAATCCACCACCTGCAACGGAGTTCAACTTCAAGACAGACTTGCTGGTTACAGTCTTCTTGGTGATGACATAAGCCTGCGGATTGGTCTTGTAGTTGGCATTCTTTGCATCCTGATAGATGGTAGCCACATACTTCTTGCCCTTGTCGAGGAAATCGAGCTTTACGGTAGATTGATGAGCCTTCATGCCCGTAACGCCACCGACAAACCAATTATCAGAACCCTTTGCCTTGCGGGCAGCGGTGATATACTCCATTGGTTCAGCCTCCAGATAGATAGACTTGTCCCAATCTACAGCCACATCCTTGATAAACTGGAAGGCATCCATGTGCTTCTCGTAATTCTCAGGGAAATCAGCAGCCATCTGCAATGGACTGTACATCGTTACATAGAGTGCCAACTGACCGCAGATGGTAGAGTTGCAATGAGAACCATTGGCGCAATCCATTTCAAAGATACCCGGTGTATAATCCATCGGACCACCCTGCAGACGGGTGAAAGGCAAGATGGCGGTATGTCCCGGTTTGGTACCTCCGAAAGCCTGATATTCAGTACCGCGAGCACTCTCGTTGCCAATCAGGTTAGGATAAGTGCGGCAGAGACCGGTAGGACGCACAGCCTCATGGGCATTTACCATGATGTGATAATCGGCAGCACGAGTTACGGCATGCTGATAGTGATTGATTTCCAACTGACTGTAATGATGCTCGCCACGAGGGATGATGTTGCCCACATAACCGCTCTTTACAGCATCGTAGCCATAATCCTTCATCAACTGATAAGCTCTATCCATATACTTCTCGTAGTTCATTACAGAAGAGGAGGTTTCATGATGCATGATGAGCTTCACTCCCTTGGAATGTGCATACTCATTGAGCGCCTTGATGTCGAAATCAGGATATGGAGTCAGGAAATCGAATACCTTTTCCTTCATATAACCACTCCAGTCTTCCCAACCGATGTTCCATCCTTCTACCAGGACTGCATCGAAACCATGGGCTGCAGCGAAGTCGATGTAACGGCGCACATTGGCATTGTTGGCAGAATGCTTGCCCGA
The DNA here is from genome assembly GCA_021640525.1 of Segatella copri. Taxonomy (GTDB): domain Bacteria; phylum Bacteroidota; class Bacteroidia; order Bacteroidales; family Bacteroidaceae; genus Prevotella; species Prevotella copri_S. The sequence goes on along the minus strand of JAJXBQ010000019.1, from coordinate 10,205 downwards.
TGGCTTGGCATGTACATAGTCGGTTCCATCCAACTTCACGGTAGGATAATCATGGGTATAAGCCCACTCACCCTTACCGGAAATCATCTCCCACCATACACCTACGTACTTCACAGGATGAATCCAGGAGGTATCCTTAATCTTGCAAGGCTCATTGAGATTGAGAATCAGGTTGGAAGACAATACCTTGCGAGCATCATTTGTAATGACCATCGTACGCCAAGGACTCTTGAACGGAGTCTGCATATATCCCTTCATACCCTGTGCATCAGGGGTAAGCCAAGAGGTAAAGGTCATGGTCTTGTCATCCAGGTTCAGATGCATGGCTGGATAATCTACCAGGGCAGCCTCATGCAGGTTGATGTAGATACCATCATCAGTCTTCAACTGGAGTGAGGTCTGTACACCGGTATCTGAAAAGACAGTCTGTGAGAGATTGCTGCTGACAGCAGCATGCAGGGCTGGACGGATGCCCGACAGACGGGTCTTGGTGTATTCATACTCCTGGGTATCGTAATCACCCGGAATCCACCAGGCGGTATGATCGCCCGTCATGGCAAATTCTGTACGCTCTTCCTTGATGGTAAAGTAGTTGAGACTGCCTTTCTGAGGGAACTCATAGCGTAATCCTACTCCATCGTCATAGACACGGAAACGGACGTTCATATAACTGTCTGTAGAATTCTGCTTCAACTCTACCAGCATATCATTATAATGATTGCGGATAGACTTGTTCTCTCCCCAAACAGGAGTCCAGATCTCATCGAAAGTGGAAGTTTTCTCATTGATGACACTAAAATCGGCAAGCAGATCCTTGCCATCCTTGCCGCCCTTGGCGAGCTGATAACCCAGACGGCTAGGCTTGATGATAGTCTTGCCCTGATAGGTCACACTATAGGTAGGCACAGTGCCATCCAAGGTGAAGTTCACCTTGATTTGTCCGTTAGGAGAAGTGATGTCTCCAGCATCTGCCGAGATGCCAAAAGCCATCAGAAGGCTTGCGAGCAAAAAGAGTTTTTTCATATTAGTATCTTTTTAATTTGTAATATTCAATCCTTAACATTGTCAAGTTTGTAGTTACCATCCAAGTCGGACACTGCACCATTCTTGGTATCTTTCACCAGAATGCTGGCACCAATGACAGGTTCACCTGTAGCATCTACCACCTGACCCTTAATGGTTGTCTGACCAAGAGCATTAAAAGTAATAAAGCATCCTGCTAACAGCAGACCTACTTTCTTTGAAAGGTTGTTTTTATCCATAATCTATAGGTTTATAACGATTAAAATTGTTTGATGCCGCAAAAATACGTCAAAATTCAATAGGTTGTTGCGATTAGTAGGTTTTTGGTAGATTACCATTATCTACTATCCGATTTATCAGGCTGAATATCAGCAAATTAAAGATTTTCAAAAAAAACACGTTAGTAGATGCGAGATTCTGAAAGTTTTTTATTACTTTTGCAGCAGAATCTTTAAAACATAAGAAACATGAGACATTTTATAACTATCGTACTACTGATACTACTACCACTATGCGCAAAAGCAGACAACAGCCAGCTCTACAAACAGCTGGATGCTGCCATAGAAAAACGTGCGCATTATGTAGAAGTAAAAGAGAAAAGTCTGAACGACATCAAGCAGGGTGCCAAATATGTAACCAGCAACGAGGACAAACTCAAGCTTTACGAGCAACTCGCCAATGGATACAAAGCCTACGAGTATGATTCGGCGATGACTTACGTAAAAAAAGGCCTTGTTCTTGCCCAAAAGAGCAACAACATCTTATATCATAAAAGATTCCAACTTAGCCAAACCAGCCTGCTTATCACACGTGGATTCTATGCTGAAGCAAAAAACATCATGCAGAAGATAGCACCCAAGGAAGAAGATCCGCTTGACTATCAGTTTCAATACTATTATACACTTTACGGACTATACAACAACTGGTCAACCTATTGTGAAAACAATGAATTCAGCAAGATTTACGACCAGCAGAAAGTGGAATACCTGAAGAAAACATTAGAACTGTCGCCAAAGAAAGATGCATTCTATTACTACCTGCTGGGAGAGTTTTACTATTACAGCAATCATTCCAACAATAACAAGACCATCCAATACTACAAAAAAGCACTGAGTATGGAAAAGCCGGACAGCCGTCTCCATGCCATGACCGCCTTTGCGCTTTCTGAGGTCTATAAGAAAGCCAACAACCTAAAGCTAATGGAGCATTACCTACTGGTTGCAGCCATCTCAGACGTCACTTCTGCCACAAAAGAAAATGTAGCCCTGCAAGACATCGCACTCTTCATTTACAAACATAAGACCAGAAGTCTGAACAAAGCCCAGGAATACATCAACCTATCCCTGGAAGATGCTTATGCATACAACAACCGGTTGCGCCGCATTGAGATTTCATCCAAATTGCAGATGATTACCAATGCCTATACAGATGACATCAGAGCCACCAACAGCATGCTCTACATTGCGCTGTCGGTCATTTTCCTGCTCTTGCTCGGAGTGGGACTTAGCAGTCTGTTCATCCGCAAGAAGAACAAACTTCTGAAACAGAAGAAAGACGAAATCACGGCTACATCGACTAAAATGGAAGTTCTCAACAGGCAGTTGCATCTCATCAACGACGAACTGAAGGACACCAACCAGAAGCGCGAGAGACTGATAAAGGTGTATATAGACCTGTGCTATAAGAACATAGAGAGGAACTGCAAACTGCGCACCTTGGCAGTAAGAAAGATCAAGGCCAACCAGAGTAAGGAGCTGCTGAGCCTCCTTTCTTCCTCAACCAATACTGAGAAGGAGAACAAGGAGTTTCTGACGGAATTTGACAAGGCATTCCTGTCTCTGTACCCAACTTTTATAACTGAGCTGAACCAGCAACTCACAGAATCGGCTCACATCCAACTGAAAGAGAATGGGGAAATGCCCCCTATCCTCCGTGTGTGCGCCCTGTTAAGATTAGGCATCACCGAAAGTTCCAAGATAGCCGGCATCCTGTCTTATTCGCCACAAACCGTATACAACTACCGTTCCCTGCTCAAGAACAATGCCATAGACAAGGAGCACTTCGAAGAAAATGTGCTCAGACTCTGCATGGTGATAGCCGACTGATGAGAGAAAAAAATAAGATAGCTATTTATATAACAACAAAATCCCGACAGGCAACAACATACCTGTCGGGATTTTTTAATTATCTGCAATTGATGAGAAATCTACTTTACTATATATTTCTTGCCACCCCGGATATAGATACCATCATATTTCGCCGGGAGCGATACCTTTCGGCCATTGATATCATAAACATCGGAACTGCAAGGTTTAGTAAAACCGGTAACAGGAGTTAAGCCGGAAGTCAAATCATAATCTATTTCACCATCATCAGGGCAATGAATAACCACCATTTCCTGATACCACTGATACTCCTCATCAACGGAGACACCATTATCCGTATACTCCAGAGGAAGGAGGCTCAAGTCGAAATAGCCATCACCTAAACCACCATACCCCCAATTCACTCCTACGTTTCCATCAGCATCATAACCATCCAGCACAAAGGCATGGGAAGCAGTCTTGTCGTTTCCCTGCTTATTGGATGTACCGGCATACAGAATAGGATGCCCGGCGCTCAATTCCCGATAAATAACCTTTCTCCAGGCTGCATCATCATAGTTATTGGTCTGGGGATAATCCTTATAGCCATAGTACTGGGTAAGATAGCCGAAATGCTTCTTCATACCAGCCGCAGCATCTTGCAAAGACGCGCCACTGCCATCAAGAGAATAATTCATACCAGCCACACAACCGCAATGAAACATCAACTTGGCTACTGCGGCAGCCTGTTCCGAACTGTAGTTATCACCCGAATAAGCAGGCAACATCTCTGTCCACTTATACTCTCCCATACTCAGCATAGCAGTACGTTTCTCATCGCCGACGCTATAAGAAGCGACACCCTTGCCACGGGATGGATACTGGTATACAGACATAATCTGTGCCATAGCCGTAGCCACGCAACCCACCCAGCAGTTTTTACCATTCACTTGTGGGCACTGACTATTGAAAGGAGCATCCTGGCCCCATTTTGTAGTAACCAGATGCTCAACACTCGACTTGCAACCTGCAGGGATAACCTGATAATTTCTGCTGAAGGCTCCTTTCCTTTGCCTCAGAGCAAAGGAAAGAAGCCAACATCATAGAAAATATAAAAATCTTCTTCATTAGTCCAAAATCTTTAGGAAATCATTCGATATTTCTACCAAACGCCATACACATTTACAGACTGCTGCTCAACACTGGAATTTATATATCCATTCAGATAGATGTATTTCTTTGTGAAGTCTATATAAGAATAGGTACTATAGCCATATCCACCATACCACATGAAAGAGTTGATATTTACATCTCCTACCGTCCAGTTCCACAAATAGTCACCTGTAGAAGAATCAACACCAGCTACGATATAGTTTTCCTTATAGGTCTGATGGTCATATATGGCAGCACCCTTTCCTTCCTCAGGAACCAGTTCACCGGAGCAATCAGCCAGATTATCGACATTGAAAGTGCCATTAATCTTGAAATAAAGATCAGCACCCGAACCCAACATATTGGTGATATAAAACTGATTGACACCTTCCAGCTGGTAGATATCAGAATAGGTAACAGGCAAATCTGTGAAACCTGCGTAATAGAACTGCACATTCTCCAGTACTTTCGTCCACTGAGAAACCAGCACCGACGACTGCAGCACCGTACTGCCATCCTGCTTGGTATAAGGATCGGCATAGGCTTCATCGACATCTATCTTGAAACCAAATTTCTTTTTAGGTGTCAAGCCCTTTACGGAAATGGTCAGCGTAGCCTCCTTCTCGCCCTGGGCAAACTCCACCGTTGCAGGCACCTGAATGGCAGTTGTATCAGTATACTCTACCTTGACAGGAACACTCGCAGCCTCAGCGGCTACCTTACGGCAAACCTTCACATTAACGGTTTCCTGGTCTGGAGTAAGAATAAACTCTGCCGCATTGCCAGCAGCAAAATACACTCCCATGCAATTGTCTGGGGCAGGATTGCCTGGCGCATAATCATCGTCATCGCTGCAGGAAGAGAACCCCAACAGGAGACCAGCCGAGATGGCAAGCCCCAAATATCTAAAAAACTTTATATTCTTCATTGTCAATTCCATTTTTAAGATTGAAAAATCTCCTCATTTACTCACTCTTTGCCTCTACCACACTTGTAGGGTCTGGATTCAGTACCACAGCCGGATTAGAACTCTTCTCATATTCAGGGATATAACAATCCATCCATGGAGCCACGAAACCATACTTGGAATTCAAGCGGTGACTCTCCAGGAAATTGGTACCCGTATAGGTGCGGACAACAGTTTTCTTAAGACGCTTATAATCAAAATACAGCAGTCCCTCTCCCCAGAGTTCGATACGTTTCTGAAGCAGCACGGCATCTTCAAGTGATTCGATGTCTGTAGCCTGACACTTATAAGAGCCATCTGTATAGCGATAAGCATTCATGAAATCATTCAATACGGTCTTGGCAGCATCCACCCCTTCTGTATGGGCAATGGCCTCAATATAGATGAGATACATCTCTTCTACACGCATCAATGGAATATCACACAAACAGCCCACATAGAGATCAGACAAATTACCAGAGCCTGGGTGATACTTCAGGTTGGTGTAAGCAGGCAGTTTAGCCCATCCTGCTCCATCCAGCAAGGTAGAATAGCCTGCTGGAACCTCAGCCTTGCCAGCATCCTCAGGGGCAACCCAAGTCTTCTTTCGCCAGTCGGCATCAGGTATCTGATTATAGAGCGAAGCACCTATCATACGGTAAGCCTTGCCATAACCACCCATGGAGAATGCGGTAGATTCAGAAGATACCGTACCCATCCAGGAATGGTACCAGCTGCCCAATTGCTCCTTTGTTCCCAGCGAAGCCTTCCATATCCAGGAAGAATTAGCAGTATTGAAACCTGTCTTCTTATTATACCATTCGCTCTGAGACATTGGCTGGCAACCGGAATTGTCGATGGCAGCCTGTGCGTATGAGGCAGCCTTGGCAAAACAGTCATTAACCGCCGTAATGCCCAAGGCATCATAGCCGTCAGCATCATTCTCATGAGCCAACTGGGCTGTCAGGTCATCTGCAGAATCATAAAAGCGAGAACCCAGTTCCAGCCAGAAACGTGCCTTCAAACCATCTACCACACTCTCATCCGGCTGCTCCTTGCCCGTACGCTTATAGCCCTTCAAGTATGCCTCAGCCTTATTCAGGTCGTGCAGGATGAAGCGATACATTGTATAATAAGGTACACGAGGATTGTTCTTACCCTCAACGGCAGTAGTCTTCTCGGTCACGATAGGTACGGTAAGTCCCATAACCTTGGCTGCCTTGGCATCAAAGTCAGAGAATCCAGTCTTCTTGAATTCAAACATTCTTGCCATATCCAGGTATGCCAAAGCACGGTAAGCATAAGCCACACCGGCAGACGCCTTTGCAGATTCAGATGCTCCTTCCACATCGAGCGACGAGATGATACTGTTGGCATTGTTCACCAAACCATAATAGTAGAAATAGGTGTAATTGAAAGGGCTACGGAGCCCCTTACCATTCTCTATAGATGAGAAATAGTCGTAATCTGCATTATAAACAGGCATATCTGCCGTCATCACATCACGGATAATCATCTGGCTGGGATAACCGTTGTCGTAAGCCGAACCGTTTCCATACACACCACTCTTTACCATATAGGCACTCAAGCCGGTCAGCAAGCCCTGCTGAGCCGTCTCAGACCCCTGCACCTGACTGCCTGTTGCATAATCCTTTGGCAGTTCCTCCTCCAGACAGCTCTGCATCATCAAGCATGAAGAGAGCACTACAGTGAACAGAGAAACCTTGCGAAATATATTGTTCATCATATAAAAATCTCCTTATCTAACAGTTTAAAATTGAAGTGTAATACCACCAGAGATGGCACGTACAAACGCATACTGCTCGTTGCTAGGTGAGCCGGTGAAACTTGTACGAGGGTCGAATCCCTTTCGCTTGCTCCACAGATAGACATTGTCTGCCGCACCATAGACACGAACCTTAGTCAAGCCCAAACGACGTGTCAGGCTCTTTGGCAAGGTATAACCGATATTGATGCTCTGCAGGTTGAGGTAACTTGCATTGATCAGGAAACGGTCAGAAGATGAGTTTGCATCCGTATCATTATACTGGAGGCGAGGGATGTTGGATCCTCTGTTACTTGGAGACCAGGCATCCAGCATATCCTTATGGAAATTGAAACCTGTCCAGCTGTCATAAGGAACACCCATCAGACTCTGATAACCTGAATCGTAAGATTTGCCGCCGATGGAATAAGTGAAGTTCACACTGACATCGATACCCTTAAACGACAACAATGTACCAAATCCACCATAAAGATCAGGAGTAGGGTCGCCACAGGCAAAGTAAGAGCCTTCCGACCATTTTGCAGACTTGCCCAGCGAACCATCTTCGTTCTCAACATACCATGTGGATTCTCCTTTCTCATTTACGCCCGCATATTTCTTCAATCTCCAGGTGTAGATAGGCAATCCTTCACCATAATAATAAGAACCGTTATGATAACCGGCATATCCGCTCAGCATCTCGTTCTTGTTCTCTTCATAAAGCTTCGTTATCTCATTGGTATAGTGTGTGGCATTGAGATTGATGTTCCACGCAAAATCCTTGGTGCGGATTACATCTCCTGCAAGATTCAGTTCTACACCACGGTTCACCATGTTACCCACATTAGAGTAATAGCCTGCATAACCCATTGACATAGGCACGCTGATGAAACAGAGCATGTCAGTGGTTTTGCGGTAGAAATACTCCACATCACCGGTCAGACGACCCTTGAAGAGTTCGAATTCAAGACCTGCGTTGATATTGGTATTGGTCTCCCAGGTAATCTTATCATTACCCTTTGAAGCAAAGGTCAGCGCCATGTCACCATTCATGCTACCGATGCCGTAAGTATCCAGATAACGGTTGTTACCGATGGCATCGTTACCCTGCTGACCGAAAGAGAATTTCACCTTCAGCATGTTGAGCCAAGACTTGGTGCCTGCCATCCAATCTTCCTTGGTCAGTATCCAGGCACCACCGAAAGAATAGAAATCGCCCCAGCGATGGGCTGGAGAGAAGCGGGATGAACCGTCACGGCGATAAGATACCTGGCCGAAATACTTGCCATCATAATCATACATGCCACGGAAGAAGAAACCTTCGGTGTTGTAATTGGTCTGATTAGAATATGTCGGCTCATTAGTGATAGCACCTGCCAACTCATGGTTTTCCTTGAAAGAGAACATGTTGGAACGGCCGCCATATACGTATTCATAAGTCTGCTTATAGTTTTCATGGCCCAACAACAATGTCATGTTGTGCAGACCAAAAGAACGGGCATAGTTTACCAACTGCTGGAAGTTGACTGTATAATAACGGTAATGTCCTACGGTTACCTCACCATTAGGATAAGTCGTTGCACCAAATCCATAATAAGGCTGCTGGGTACTCTGATAGCGATATTCATAGTCATCCACCGTACCGTTCAAGGTAATCTTCAATCCCTTGACAAATGTTGGGGTAATCTCAGCAAAGCCATTGATACCGAAAGTATTGCCTACAGAATGGGATGCCTGAAGTTGGTCATTCTTCAACTGGTTGACCTGAGAGAGTACAGGTCGATTCAAGCCTGCATTCATTCCGTTACCATAATCATATATCTTACCATTATCATCGGTCATGATATTGCCATTGCCATCTCTGAGATACAGCGGATAGATAGGAGCGATGGTATTGACCATGTAGAAGGTATTGGTGGAACTGTTTTTTCCATTAGAATCTACCTCTGTGGCATAGTCTGTAACGGTATGGGCATAGTTTACGTTACCACCCACCTTCAGCCATTCATTTGCCTTATAGGTAGCCTTCAGGCGTGCAGTATATCGCTTAAACTGAGAGCCGTATGCGATACCAGGGTTATCCAGATAGCCCAATGAAGCATAGAACTGGGAACTGTCGTTTCCACCATTCACATTCATATTATACTCCTGCCGGAGGGTGTTTCGGTAAGCCGCCTTGAGCCAGTCGTCCGGACTAATCGTATAGTCCTTTCCGTTATAAGAGATTTTGTTTCCCAATGTAGCATTAGGATTCAGCTTTCCATTATCGCCAATGAGATACTGTCCCTCAGGCACATTGTAGCAGATATAACCCAATCCACCCTTTTCTGAAGAACCACCAATCGCGTTATTGGCAGCCACATGAGCCGCATAAGCTGACATACCCTTGCCATTGGTATAGTAATTATATAATGACTTATAGTGTGTCTCATAATATTGACCGGGATCTGAAATCATATCATAAGTCTGAGAGCCACGGCTATTGCTGCCCCATTTGGCATCAACAGTGATGACGGTCTTGCCCACCTGCGGATTCTTGGTGGTAATCATAATGACACCATTGGCACCACGGGCTCCGTAGAGTGCATTACTTGCCGCATCTTTCAATACGGTAACAGAAGCCACATCCGCTGGGTTGATGTCACTCCAGGAACCATAATAAGGTGCACCATCTACCACGATCAACGGATCCTGACCTGCATTGATGGAGCTGATACCGCGCACACGGATGGTAGGGGTAGAAGACGGATTGCCAGATGTATTTATCATCTGCACACCAGCTACCTGACCATTGAGGGCATCTACCACATTGGTTACCTGACGCACGGCTATTTTATCTGCATCCACTACGCCTGCTGAACCCGTGAAAGAGGATTTCTTCTGCTCGCCGTATGCCACAACAATCACTTCGTCGAGCTGGCGGTCTTGAGAGTGCATGCTTACCTTCATGCCTGGAGCCGCCTTCAAGGTCTGGGAATCCATACCGAGATAGGTGATGACTATCGCCTCTCCTTTTTTAGCACTCGGTAAGCTGAACTTACCATCAATGTCGGTCACGGTTCCAGTCTTGGAACCTTTCACCATGATCTGGGCACCTACTACAGGGTCTCCGTTCTCATCGAAGACCTGTCCCCCAACCTGTCCGGAAGACTGTGCCAGCACTTGCCCCGAAGCAGCCAGCAACAGGGAAGCAAATAAAACCTTCATTCTCATAATATCTGTCTCTTCTTATAAT
>JAJXBQ010000239.1:0-4818 GCA_021640525.1 Segatella copri | reverse complement strand
CTTTTTCAATAAAAGTTCATCTATTTTCTACATATATCTCCATTCCATCGAAGCCAAATTCAAAGCCTTCGGGCAGCCTTTTATTCGCCTCATCGTGAAAACCTATCTGATGAGTCACATGGATAAAATAAGTATGTTTTGCTCCTATCCTGCGCGACACCTCAATAGCATCAGATACAAGCTGATGGCTGTGATGTGTTTTCTCAAATCTGAGTGCGTTAATTACGAGTGTTTCCACACCATCCAAATAAGCATATTCTTCATCACCCATAGATTTCATATCAGTAATATAGGCAAACTTACCAAACCGATAGCCGAGAATAGGCATCTTATCGTGCATCACACGGATAGGAACAAACTCAATGTCACCTATCTGATAATGCTCATGCGGATGAATGGTATGCAATTTGAGTTTAGGAGCTCCCGGATAGAGTTTTTCTGCATTCTTCGGAAAGCAGTAAGGCATCGTATGAGGCAGCCCCGCAGTAACGATTTCATCGCCATAGATATTGATATCACCAAAGATACAGAAAGGGCGCAAATCATCAATACCACCAACATGGTCGTAATGGATATGCGTAACCAGAACGCCATCTATCTTTCTGAAAGGCACACGCAACAACTGCTGTCGGATATCAGGTCCGGCATCTATCAGAATACGGGTATTCTCCGTTTCTATCATTGCTGCACTGCGCAATCTTTTATCATGCGGATCGGTACTCCGGCACACTTCACAGTTACATCCCAACGAAGGAACACCGCCCGATGTGCCTGTACCTAATAAAGTTACCTTCATTAATTATCAAATATTTTTCTGAAAACAAACGAATTCTTCACTTCACATTCACCTCCGGATGAATCTCTATACCAAACTTCTGCTTCACATCCTCCTGGATGGTCTCACAGAGTTTTACGATTTCCTCGCCCGTAGCGCCGCGACGATTCACTAGCACCAGTGCCTGCTTATCATGTACACCGGCCCGTCCCAGACTCTTTCCCTTCCAGCCACACTGATCAATCATCCAACCAGCCGGAATCTTTTCATGAGAATCATCGATTGTATAATGAGGCATACCCGGATAAAGAGCAGCCAGTTCTTCGTACTTAGCCTTCTCTACAATAGGATTCATAAAGAAACTGCCTGCATTACCCAACACCTTAGGATCAGGCAATTTGGCCTCTCTAATTTCTATGATGACATCACGAAGCTGCTGGGCTGTAGGCTCAGCAATACGCTTAGCCTCGAGCGCAGAACGGATATTACCATAATCCAGATCCGGACGGAAGGTCTTCTGTAAACGGTAAATCACATGCGTTACCAGATACTTATCCTTCCACTCATGCTTAAATTTACTCTGACGATAACTATACTCGCAGTCGGCATTATCAAACACCACTACTTTACCCGTAGCTATCTCAACCGCTTCCACCTTATATATAATATCCTTGGCTTCCACACCATAGGCACCGATATTCTGAATCGCACTGGCACCTACCTCACCCGGAATAATACTCAGGTTCTCGGCTCCATGATAACCATGCTCTACGGCATAAGCTACCACATCATCAAACACCTCGCCACTACCACAGGAAAGGAATACCCAATCCGGATTGCACAAAGCATCATCCCCCTCTGTAGCTGCCAAAGCCTTGTTGTCAAGAACCTCAATACCCATAATAGCCGAATGGAGCACTGTACCTGCATAATCACCAGTCAGCAAGAGATTGCTGCCACCACCCAGAATGAGTAGTGGCTGATCTGCCTCTGTCAGCAAGCCCACTATCTGTCGGGCTTCCTCAACCGATTCATACTCCAGAAATCTGCTGCATTTAGCATCAATCCCGAATGTATTGTGAGCCAAAAGGCTATAGTTACGAATATCCTTCATATCTGGTTAAACTATTACTACTAACTAAAAAGCTACATATTCAGTTTGATCAGTTCCCATTTTCCTCCAATCTTTTTAAAAGTAAGTGAGGTTTCCATACCATTGGCAATACCACGAATCACGAAGATTTTCTGGTTGCTCTCGGTATATTTCTGACCATAGATTATATTGTAAATCATGCCGTGAGGCAGTTGAGGCGCAAAGGCAGGCCATGTTTCCGGTTCTATATCGCCTGTCATCGTACTGAAATCATCATCAGGATCAGGACCGGTAAACTTCACCGGATTATGGAGGTGGCGAGCCTGGAAAGCGGTATCAGTAGCAAAATGTCCGTAAAACTTCAGGAAACTGCCATTATTATTCTGATACATAGGCTTGTAGCAGATGCTAGTCATCATCCACTGACCATTGATGCGATTAAACACGAACTGCTGAACCGTTTTTCTACTGTAGAACACCTTCTCTATTATTACATGATCGATGGTGGTATCCTTCATCAGTTTCATCTGTTTCTGATTATCAAAGATCAGCGTGTAATAATCCTGGCGCATGAAGAAATGCTCCATCTTCCAATGTTTTTTTTCTATCTTCTTGGTCAGTTTCTTACCGTGATATACCGGCAGCGGGAAGACAATACGACTTTTCTGCATCTTTCTGTTAGCTGCAAAATTAAACACGAAATCATCAAAAAGCTCGTCAGCCGCCTTTGGCATCGGAGTCTCCTCTATCAGCTGTTCTGTAGAGTCCATCGCTTGGGTGTCGGCAATCACCGAGTCGGATGAAGCCGAATCAATGGCAGGCGCAGGCTTCTTGTCTGTGCATCCCACAGACGTGAAACAAACGATGGTAAGCACCGCCATTAACACCGTTAATAAACAGAGTTTTTTCATAAACCTATTAAATTTCTCAAATTTTCCATGCAAAAGTACAACTTTCTTTTGAATTATTTCATCTTTTAAGCAAAAAATGTTATCTTTGCAGTCAAAAAAGATAAAAATATAGATATGTTATTAGAAAAAATAGACGAACTCTTGAAAGAAGTGAGCACTTTGACTGCCCAAAACGCAGAAGAAGTAGAGCAGCTTCGAATCAAGTATCTGAGCAAGAAGGGCGAGATTAACGCCCTTATGGCCGACTTCCGCACAGTGCCAGCCGACCAGAAGAAAGAGGTTGGTGTAAAAATCAACGAACTGAAGAACGCAGCCCTTGAGAAAATCAACGGACTGAAGGAGCAGATGGAAGAAGCCGAGGCATCAAGCGATGATATCGACTTGACCCGTACCGCCTACCCTGTAGCACTCGGTACCCGCCATCCACTCACCGTAGTGAAGAATCAGATTATCGACATTTTCGCTCGCATGGGCTTTACCCTTTTCCAGGGTCCTGAGGTAGATGACGACAAGCACGTATTTACGATGCTCAACTTTGCTGCCGACCACCCAGCCCGCGATATGCAGGACACCTTCTTTATAGAGAAGACCAACTCTGACGATGTTACCAAAAATGTGCTCCTCCGCAGCCATACTTCTGGCGACGAGGCTCACTATATGGAAACTCATGAGCCACCTATCCGTGTGCTCTGCCCAGGCCGCGTTTACCGTAACGAGGCTATCAGCGCCCGCGCTCACTGTTTCTTCCATCAGGTAGAAGGTCTCTATGTAGATAAGAACGTAAGTTTCACCGACCTCAAGCAGGTGCTCCTTACATTTGCCCGTGAGATGTTTGGTGCAGATACCAAGATTCGTCTCCGTCCTAGCTACTTCCCATTCACAGAACCTAGTGCCGAGATGGATATCTCCTGCAACATCTGTGGCGGTAAGGGTTGCAACTTCTGCAAGCATACCGGATGGGTTGAGATTTTAGGTTGCGGTATGGTTGACCCTCATGATCTTGAGGCTTGCGGTATCGACAGCAATGTCTATACGGGTTATGCCTTCGGTATGGGTGTTGAGCGTATCACCAACTTGAAATATCGCGTGAGCGACCTTCGTCTCTTCTCTGAGAACGATACTCGTTTCTTGCGCGAGTTTGAGTCTGCTAAGTAAAAGATACTCAACATATAAATTAATTAATGACTATGAAGAAAAATTTAACTAAACCTGTCATCGCAGTCCTGTTGGGCGCCTTGACATTCAGTTCTTGCATCGGCTCATTTGGCCTGACAAATTCCGTACTTGACTGGAACAAGAGAGCAACAGACAACAAGTTTGTAAACGAGATTATCTTCGTGCTTATCTCTCCAGCTTACGCAGTATGTTCATTTGCAGACCTTCTCGTTCTCAACTCTATCGAGTTCTGGACAGGCAACAAGGTGATTGGCCAGGTAGGAACTACTAAGGACGTAATGGGTAAGGATGGTCGCATGTATGCCATCAAGACATTGAAGAATGGCTACGAGATTACCGACCCAGATGGTGAGAAATCATACTTTGTGTTCGACAAGAAGCACAAGAGTTGGTCATACAGCAAGGATGGCGATATCCGTGAGCTTTTCAGCTTCAACGAGGATGGCAGCATCCAGGCTTGCTTGCCAAGTGGCGAGAAGATCAACGTCCCAGCAGATGCCAATGGTTTATACCAGGTTCGCATGGCTATGAATGATGGTTTGTTCTATGCATTCAACAAGTAAGTAATCATAACAATTTCAGCCCGATAAAAGTCTCTTTTATCGGGCTTTTTTTATAATCTCCTTTCTCTTTTCCTAAGCAAGTTTATAGTTCTCCGTTCCCAACCAAACTCTCCTTAAAATGTCCAAATGCAAAAAAGTGTTTAATACAAAACAAGAAAGTGCCTTCACCACCCTTCACCCGTAACTCTCTGACCATCAAAAGAATCGCCAAAAAGGTGAAGGGTGAAGGTTTGAAAACTCCTTTTTATATATACGCGTGAAGGGTAAGGGTAAAAACCGAAAAAAAGACCCTAGGGTCAA
>JAJXBQ010000238.1:0-4926 GCA_021640525.1 Segatella copri | reverse complement strand
GCATTATATAGTACTTTTTCTTGTGTAATCTATAAATATTTGTTACCTTTGCGTGAAAAGAACAATATAATACACTACTTAGTATGGCGGTTAAATATGAGATTCGTCAAACAGTTTTCTCATACCTCTTTTACCTGTATGATTTATGAACAAAAAATATCAGTTTAAGACAATGAAGCAAGTAAACATTCAATATTACAATTCGCCTTGCGGAGAAATCATCTTGGCATCGATGGGTGACGAACTGTGCCTTTGTGATTGGAATGAAATGCCATGTGCTGAACGCAATAAGCATCGGCTTTTACGGTATATGAAGGCTGATTTCAAGATAGAAACATCCCCAATCCTGGATCAGACCAAAAAGCAATTGGATGAATATTTTGCCGGTAACCGCAAGATATTTGATATTCCGTTGCATCCTGTAGGAACTGATTTTCAGAAAAAAGTATGGCATGCATTGCTCGAAATACCCTATGGAGAGACAAGAAGCTATAAGGAAATAGCTATAAGTATAGGCAAACCTAACGGCATCAGAGCCGTGGCAAGTGCCATCGGAGCTAATGGCATCAGCATTTTCGTTCCCTGCCATCGAGTTATCGGAAGCAATCATTCCCTTACAGGTTTTGCCGGAGGATTGGACGCAAAGAGAAAGTTATTGGAGCTTGAAGCTGAATAAAACCAACATAAAATGGTGATTTATTATTAATTTAAATATCCGTAAAAACAAATTTTGATTAATTAATAGTTGTTTCTCTTACATTCTTAGTAAATATCATTACCTTTGCACCATGAAAACATTATTAGACGTTCATACACATACAATAGCATCAGGTCATGCCTTCAGCAGTTTGCAGGAAATGACCTTGACAGCAAAGGAGAAAGGGTTGGATATCTTGGGAATCACAGAGCACGGTCCCAATATCCCGGGTACCTGTGATCCTATCTATTTCAGAAACCTTCATTGTGTTCCACGCCAGCTCTATGGAATCAAACTGATGCTTGGAGCAGAACTCAACATTCTCAATACGAAGGGAGATATCGATCTCGACGAGGATTACTGGCGTATGCTGGATATCCGAATAGCAGGCATCCATAGCCTTTGCTGGCAGGGAGGAAGTAAGGAGGAGAATACGCAGGGTGTCATCAATGCCATGCGCAATCCCTTCGTGCAGATTATCTCTCATCCTGGCGATGGTACGGCAGAACTGGATTTCGAGGAACTCATGAAAGTTTCCAGGGAGACGCATACCTTGCTTGAAATCAACAACCATTCCATGGCTCCCATCCGCCACAAGACGGTGGCTGCTCCCAATAATCTGGAACTGCTGGAACTTGCCAAGAAGTATGAAACTCCAGTCATCTTCGGAAGTGATGCCCACTTCTCTGCGATGATTGCCGACTACAGCAACATTATGCCACTGGTAGAAAAAGCAGAGTTCCCGGATGAGCTGGTTCTCAACTATCAGCCAGAGAAATTCATGGCTTACCTCAAGCCAACCCCTGAGAAATAGGAAAATTTAGTTTCACATTTCAATTTACATGACTATGATTATAGAAGAAATCATCAAGTATAATGAAAACTTCGTAGCCAGTAAGGCTTACGAAAAGTATCTTACGAGTAAATATCCAGACAAGAAACTTGCCATTCTTTCCTGTATGGACACCCGCCTCACTGAGCTTCTGCCAGCAGCTTTGGGCCTGAAGAACGGAGATGCCAAGTTCATCAAGAACGCCGGTGGACTGGTTATCAGTCCTTTCGACTCAGCCATGCGTAGTCTCCTTGTAGCCATCTACGAATTGGGTGTAGAGGAAATCATGGTCATTGCCCACTCCAACTGCGGTGCATGCCACATGAACGGACAGCAGATGAAGAAATTGATGCTCAAACGTGGCATCCATCAGAATGTTATCGATACCATCGGACTTTGCGGCATCGACCTCGACCATTGGCTGGAGGGATTCCACGACACAGAGGATTCTGTAAGGAATACCATCAATACGATCCGTACACACCCTCTCGTACCAAAAGACGTCAATCTTCATGGCTATATCATTGACTCACAGACGGGCAAACTGACAGAAGTGAAATAGAATAAAGGTATTATTTTAATTAAAACACATAACAGCAGTTTGTTGTACTTTCACCTTCTCTCTATGATGCTCTTTCCAAGAAAGTAACTTTCGTTACAGCCCCCACATATCATTCAGCATACTGATAGCTGATTCCGAGCGGAATACATGGTCGCGGAAGGTGATGATGCCTTCGGGAGCAAGGTGGGCTTCGAAGGAATTCACCAGGAAATCTGCTTCGAGCAGAATGCGGTGGTCGAGGCTGGTAACATCTTGATAAGTATGATGATGGGCAATGAGCCAGCAGATTCTTTCTATCTGTGCGGCTGTGAATCCATCTACTTCTGACAGTACTTTTCTTGCCTCGTCAGGACCCAGTTCTTCCTGATGCTTGCCATTGCAGTTGCCGTATCTGGCTTCTGAAACGTGAATGCCTACATCGTGAAGAATGGCTGCTGCTTCGAGCACGAAGAGATCTTCCTGGTTCATTCCCTCTGCTATTGCAATCATACGGGCAAAATCGTGTACCTTCACGAAATGCTGGATGCGTGGCGCATCGCCACCATCGTATTTTATCATCGCCCTCATCAGTTGGGCGAGCTTTAATTCCTTGTTATTCATCATTTTATGTTTTTACCAATACATACTTTATCTTAGGTTCCTGATAACCCTTGCCGGATTTCCCACTGCCAGGGAATCATCTGGAATATCCTTTATCACTACGCTGCCGGCACCGATGACGCAGCGGTTGCCGATGGTTACGCCGGGGCAGACTATGACTCCCGCTCCCAACCAGCAGTCCTCGCCAATGGTGATGGGAAAGCCTGTTTCTACTGGCTTGCGGCGCTCCATATAGTCGATGGGGTGGTTAGGGGTTACCAACTGGCAGTTCGGACCTATCAGGGTGCGGTCGCCGATGGTAATCCAGCCTTCATCGAGCATCGTGGCGCCATAGTTGATGAAGACATTCTCACCTATCTTGATGCCGTGACCATGGTCGCAATGGAAGGGCGGGCAGATGGTGGAGGAGGCTGGAAAGCCTGGAATCAGTTCTTCCATCACCTGACGATAGTCTTCATCAAACAAGGTCAGCGTCTGCAAGCGGCAGCAGAGTCGGTTGGCGTGCTCTATGCTTTTCATGCCTTCCTCGTTGCTGAAATCATAGAGCTCGCCATTTCTCATCTTTTCAAATTCTGTCATATTTGTTCTTTATTGATGGATGTAATCCAGAATCTGCTCTGCATGAATCTTGGTCTTAATTTCTTTAGGAGTGAAGATTTTCTCAATGACGCCTTCTTCGTTGACAAGATAGGTAGTGCGGAGAATGCCGATGGTCTTTCTGCCGCAGGTTACCTTCTCGCCCCAGCAGCCGAGTTCCTGCAACAGAGTGGTTTCGGTATCGGCAATAAGAGGGAACTGCAAACCCTTGGCTTCGGCAAACTTCTTCTGCAGAGCCTGCTTGTCCTTGCTCACGCCGATAATCTCATAACCGGCTGCTGCCAGCTCCTCCTTATGTGCCTGCAGTGAGCAGGCCTCGGCAGTGCATCCGCTGGTGTTAGCCTTCGGATAACTGTAGAGCACAATCTTGCGACCACGGTAGTCGCTTGCCTTTATCTCACGTCCGTCCTGGTCAATGCCAAGAATCTCTGGTATTTTATCTCCTACATTCATAATTCTATATTTATTTATTATATGTCTTGTTATGATGCAAAGATAATAAAAATAATGCGAACCGATGTGATTCTTATGATTTTTAACACAAATAATCGTTGTTTATCTTTCTACCTGGAAGTTTAAACGAATCTTTCTTTTGGATAAAAAAAAGAAAAATATAGGGAGAATATTTGGTAATATGCTGATATTTACTTACTTTTGTGTGATAAACGTTCATGGTATGAAACAGGGAGCGTGATACTAAACAGGTAAAAAAGGAAGAAAATGAAGAAGATATTTTTGTTTATATTATTCTGTCTTTCCGTATGCAGCATGTCGGCTTACGACTTTCTGCGAGCTGTGAAAGATGAAATTCCGGGAGGCTACAACTTCTGGGTTTATACGCCGGTAGATTATTTTTATTCGCAAGAGCAGACACCGGTCATCATCTTTCTGCATGGTGCCAGTCTTTGCGGAAGGAATCTGAATAAGGTGAGAAGATACGGACCGCTTGATGCCATCGTCAAGGGGCGCGATATTGATGCGCTGACCATCGTTCCACAGAATCCGGGAGGAGCCTGGAATCCGAAGAAAATCATGGATATGCTCGACTGGGTAAAGAAAAATTATCCGTGTGATTCTACCAGGGTTTATGTCTTGGGCATGAGTTTGGGTGGTTATGGCACCATGGATGTCTGCGCCACTTATCCCGACAGGATAGCTGCCGGCATGGCGCTGTGTGGTGGCTGTTCTTATAAGGATGTGAGTGGATTGGGCGATTTGCCTTTCTGGATTATCCATGGCACAGCAGATAGGGCAGTACCGGTCAAGCAATCGAAGGTTGTGGTAGATAAACTTGAAAAGGATGGCAAGGATACCCGATTGATATACGACTGGTGGAAGGGTGCCAATCACGGTACCCCTGCCCGCGTGTTTTATCTGAAGAAAACCTATCAGTGGCTCTTCTCTCACAGCCTTTCAGATAAGGACAGACCAGTGAACCGCAACATCAGTATTACGATGAGCGATCTGGGCAGAGCATATGGTGATGTAAACCGAAATGCCCCTCAGCCTGAACTCATCGATGGTCCGAGTGTGATCAAGGAAGAGGGAAATGAATATTAAGGAATCTTTTATAATAAGATGTTCTGCCATGATGTCTTTTTATTTGATTAAATCCCTTTATGCGAATGAATTTTATGC
>JAJXBQ010000237.1:0-4933 GCA_021640525.1 Segatella copri | reverse complement strand
TAAAGAAGTTATCGCTCCCTACGGTCGCTGAGGAGTTAAGACAATAGTCTTTTTGCATAGTTTTTAAGCAGCAAGACATACGTCTTAACTCCTTAACTCCTTAACTCCTTTAACTTCCTGATATGCGAAAGTTCAGTATTTACTTCAATATTTCCTTCTTCATCTTGCTGTTCAGCTTCTCGGCTGCAGCATGGGCCTTGGCGTTGGCCTTCATCGCATTGAGCGAGCGGTGGAAACCCTGGATGCGGCCCTCACGGTCAGAGAGAGCCAGACTGTCGCCCTTCATATATACAAAGGTGAATGTATCGCGCTTCGTCTTTCCGTTGATCACCACGCCCTCCAACTCGCGGCGGCCCTGCACCAGAATCAGCTTACCATTATAGGCATGCCATTCCGTATACTGAGGCACGGCAGGATATTCTACCGGACTGTCGTCATCCACATCCTTGTTTATCATCACCCTGCCCACGGCCATCGCCTCGCTCATACGCTTCAGGGTGAAGCCATACTGGCGCGGCACCATATAGGTTTCTACGATGCTGTCGGGCATATTGGCAAGGATTCTCGCCTGCTGGCGCTTGCTCAGATGCGATACATCGCGCAGCTTCGGCATCACCGGATAGGTCCAGGTGGCCTTCAGCTGGTCCAGATCTATCACCATGTCGGCACGGTTCTTCTCATCCTTCTCCTCGCATGGCATCACGCAAACCCAGTCGCCCACCTCTATATCTCCAAACACCTGATGGTTGCGAGTGGCATCCAGAATGTTGTATCTTACGGGGTCGCCGCCTCCGTTGGGCAGCAACACCAGCGCGGTATCCGAGCAACCCAGGCAGGCAAGTCCGTAGATAGCCCTGTCGCCCTTTGCCGGTTTCGAGAGGCTGATGGCGAGTTTCGAATTGTCCATACGTGGAGGTTTCTTTTCCCTGTGACATGCTGCGAGGGTTGTGGCGGCTAGCGCCAGTGTGAGTATTGTCTTGACTTTCATCTTTCTATTCATTATTTCAGATGCAAAACTACAACTATTTTTTGGAAGCACCAAATATTGAATCGTAAAATAATTAAAAAAATAGGTGATATATTTTGTAGTGTCTCGATTTTGCATTACCTTTGCAACCGTTTTTTGGGATCAACATCCCCCTCGTCCTGCCACACACGCCGGATGATGAAAAGAAATAGGACCAACTCAAGAATTATATGCAACAAGAGAATATGACAGACAAGACAAATACACACGCTCTCCCGGCATGGACCGAGGTAGAGTATACCGCATTATGCAAAAACCCGTACCTGTTAACCCCATTCTTCATCCCTAAGGAGGCGAAGTGCTTCACGTGCCGCAAAGATGGCACGAGGGAAGAAGAAAGAATGGTTTTCCTCGTTTTCAAATCTACTGCAGCCCCTGCTGATGCCGAATGGGAAGATGATCCTGTTCCGGGCGAGATGTGGGTGCGAGCGCTGGGCGATGACGATGAGGAGATTGAGCCTGCCAAGGTGATTTACCTGGGTCAGGACATCGAGGATTTCATCCGTGTAGCCGCTGAGGACGACCAGACCATCACCTTCGATTTCTGGTGGCGCCACGGCGAGGTGAAGGTGGAGAAGGCTGAGAAGACGGATGACGGATTCGTATGCCGCAAGGATGATTTCGGCGATGACGGACTGGCTGTTACCCTGATTCCTGAGGACGGCGGCAATCCGGTGGTTCTCCGTCTTCAGATTCCTTATATCGGTTTCTCGCTCTACGATGCCGAGGGCAACAAGGTGCATGGCGAGCTGAGCATTCCGCAGGATAAGGTAGATGACTACTCCTACGAATTTGTGGGCGATGACAACAACGACCGTTTCACCCTTCAGCTCGACAGCAACAGGCTGGTTTACATGTGTGTATTGCGCCATGAGGACCATCAGCTGGTGGTTCGCAACCAGCGCGACCGTCTTTCGGTAGTAGATCAGATTCCTACCGAGGGCAAGCTTTCTGAGTTGCTGATGAACACGAATTCTGCGCTCATCAAGAATAGGAATCACCGTTGGCGCATTCAGATTGAGGGCACCACGCTGTCTCACGAGGTTGAGTTGAATGTAGATGCGGCATCTCTGGTAGCTTTTGCTGAGGAGCAGATGCAGAAGGGCATGGAGATTGACGAGCTGGGGCAGCATCTGATGGCACTGGAGCAGAAGTATCATTTCCAGTGGTTCTGGCTGAGTGAGGACGACTGGAGTCATGACAATCCGGTGTTCGACATGTTCATGAAGCAGCTTTGTGCCTTTTCGTATGTCAGTCAGAATCCTGTTCAGGCAGATGCATTGATGGCAAGGAACTACAAGCGTAAGATTCGCCGTTACAGCAGTATGCTGAAGGCTCACAAGCGTGGCGAGTTGAATCTTTTTGAAGAGAGTGATGAGGTGCGAGCCGAGTATCTCCGCATCTTCCAGGGTTTCCACCAGCCTTTCGTAGAGGCCTTTGAGAAGGAGGAAGAGGAATAATTTTTTATTAGATATGTAATCGGAACGTGCATGCCATTCTTTATGGTGTGCACGTTTTTTAGTGCTAAGAAATAACGGCCCCATAAAACACTCGGACGGACCTCTTCTTACGAAGAAGCCCGCCCTATTCTATTCCTAAAAATCTTTATTTTGCAATAGAAATGCAATGCTTGAGCAAAAATATTTTTATTTCTCTATCAGTCCCTCTACATACTTGCAGAGGATACCGATGCCCTTGAGGTTTTCGCCACCCTGCGGAATGATGATGTCAGCATAGCGCTTGGTGGGTTCGATAAACTGCTCGTGCATCGGCTTCAGGACCTTGAGGTATCGGTCTACCACCATCGATACGGTGCGACCCCTGTCGATGGTATCACGCTGAATGTTGCGTATCAGGCGCTCATCAGCATCGGTATCCACGAACACCTTCAGGTCCATCAGGTCTCTCAACTTCTTGTCCACCAGCGTCATGATGCCTTCGATAATCACAACCGGTTTGGGGTCAACGTGAACCGTTTCCGGTTCACGGTTGCATTTGATATAACTATAGGTGGGTTGCTCTATCGCCTTGCCAGCACGCAGATCAGCGAGTTGCTGGTGCAAAAGCTTCCAATCGAATGCCGACGGGTGGTCGAAGTTGATCTGATGACGTTCTTCCTCGGTCATCTGCGAGGTATCGTTATAATATGAATCGAGGGGCACCACAGCCACATAATGAGGCGGCAGCACTTCTACGAGTTTCTTCACCACAGTAGTCTTGCCGGAGCCTGTGCCTCCCGCAATGCCAATAACGGTCACTTTATCTTTCATATTCTTTCTTCTTTTCTATAAGATTTCATCAAACATCTTGCGGTAGAATTCAGCCTTCTTCTCCACTGCCATAGGATAGGCACGGGAACTGGAGGGCATGCGGTACAGACGGAGTCTGCGGCCCTCGAACTGAAATTCTGCATAGCCTCCCATCTCAGGCTTTTCCTTGATGCCGAAGTGTTCTGAAAATACCTTCGTGGCAAGCTGACCGGCTGTGAGCACCGCCCTGCAATGGGGCAGCTGGCGGAGCATGCCGTCGAGATTGGCGGGCTGCACGATCTGCAGGTCCTTATCGGATGCCGTATTCTTGGTGCGTATCACCTGCTGTGCAGTATCATAGATGGCGACGCCCTTCTCCCTGAGAAATTCCTTAATAGCATCGAGGCGGTAGGTCTTCTTCTCTACATCCACGAAATGGAACTTATCCTGGAAGTAGATAATCCCGAATATCCTCCACATATCATTCTGGAAGTTGGGATAATACCAGGGCATGCACCACCGCTTATCTGCAGGCGGAAACGTGCCGAGCATCAGCAGCCGCGCATTATCGGGCAGCCACGGCTCAAAAGGATGATTCTCTACCATTTTCTACTTCTTTTCCTTCACCAGGTACATCACTACCGGCAGGTGATCGCTGTAGCCGTTGAGCCATCTGCCGCCTGCCTTGGTACGCAAAGGAGCACCCTTGTACTGACCTTCCTGCTGGATGAGGTAATCGCGGCGGAAGATGTGGTTCTTCCAGAACTTCAGAGAACTGTAGTCCTTGCTCTTACTATCCCTGTTCAGGAGATTAGGCGTGATGACAATCTGGTCGAAGAGATTCCATGAACCGCTGTAGAACAGGGTTCCCTTGCCTTCCTTAGCCAGGATGTTGTACCATGGATTGTACATATCATCGGCACCCACCTCGCTGATTTCAGCTTTCGCCTTCAGCACCTTGTGCATGCTGGCGTCAGTAGGATCATCGTTCATATCGCCCATCACGAACACCTTCATCGTCGGGTTCAACTTCAGCAAACTGTCTTTTACAGCCTTAGTCTGGCGTGCTCCGCTCTCGCGATAGAACGAAACGGAGAAACGGCTTGGCCAGTGGCATACGATAACCGCCACATCCTCGCCCGCCAGTTCACCGCGAACGGTGAGGAAACCACGGGTCTTGTAGGCAGAATCCTTGGCGAGTTCCTGTACGTAAGGCACCAATCGGGTATTCTTCACCGTGAAGAGTGCCGGATTATAGAGCAGCGCACAGTCGATGCCTCGCTTATCGGGACCCTCGATATGGCAGAACTGCATGTTTCTTGCCTTGAGAGGCGGCTGTGCGGTGAGATCTTTCAGCACGTTGGCATTCTCAACCTCAGACAGACCGATGAAGGCACAACCCACGTTAGGCAGCACATCGGTACCCATGTCAGCAAGTGCACGCGACATATTCTTGAGTTTATTGGTATATTTCAAACCATTCCATCCCTTAGCAGGGAGATACTCATAATCATTCTTACCGGCATCATGACAGGTATCGAAGAGGTTCTCCTGATTGTAGAAACCTACAGCATACACTTGAAACTGCCTGTTGCCTGAAGTCTGCGACTTCTTTTTCTGTGCTGTAGCGCCCAGCCCTATCATGAGGAGGGCAGCC
>JAJXBQ010000236.1:0-4991 GCA_021640525.1 Segatella copri | reverse complement strand
TGTCTTTTACAAGCAAAATCCCACGAAACCCAATAGGTTGCGGATTTGAGGTTTAAACCTAAAGTAATTATGAGAAAAACATCTCAGAAATTCTCGCAGAGCCACATGCTCTGCAAAGTTGCTCTGGTAGCCATCATGTTGGCGTTCCAGGCAATGTTAGGAATCGGAGCGGGTGTCCTCAATGCTCAGACGGTTAAGGGTACTGTCATCTCTGGCAGTGACAATGAACCATTGATTGGTGCAAGTGTCATGGTGCAGGGTACAAAGACGGGTGCCGTAACTGACCTGGATGGTAACTTTACCATTGAAGCAAAGAACGGACAAACACTCGAAGTTTCGTATCTGGGCTTTATCACCCAAAAGATTAAAGTTACAGGTTCGACAATCAACGTAACCTTAAATGAAGACAAGCAGTCACTTGATGAAGTTGTCGTAGTAGGTTACGGTGTTCAGAAGAAAAAGTTGGTGACGGGTGCTACCGTTCAGTTGAAGGGTGACGACATCGCCAAGCTTAACACCACCAACCCTCTTTCTGCCATGCAGGGACAGACACCTGGTGTTAACATCGTTTCTACTTCTGGTCAGCCAGGTGCAGCCATGAGTGTTACCATTCGTGGTTTGGGAACCGTAGGAAACTCTCAGCCTCTTTACTTGATTGATGGTGTGGGTGGTGATATCACAACCTTGAACCCAGCCGACATCGAGAGCATCGACGTATTGAAGGATGCTGCTTCTGCTGCTATCTATGGTGCGCAGGCTGCCAATGGTGTAGTCCTCGTTACAACCAAGAGCGGTAAGGAAGGTTCTTCCAAAATTACATACGATGGATATGTAGGTTGGCAGACTCTGGGGCGCCAGATAAGTATGCTCAATGCCTATGAGTATATGACAATTATGGATGAGGCTCGCCTCAACTCAGGTATGTCTCCTGTTGATTGGATGTCTTTGAGGGGTATTCGTAATGCAGAGGGTGTTATCAATAATACAGACTGGATTGACCAGGCTGTAGATAATGGTGCATTGACCACAAGCCACAGTTTGGCCTTTACCGGTGGTAGCAAGACTTCTACTTATTCTATTTCTGGTGGTTATACAGGACAGGACGGTCTCATTGGCGGTTCTGACGTTTCTTATTATAAAAGGTATAACCTTCGTGCCAATTCAGAGCATAAAATGTTCAATGGTTTGGTTACTGTAGGTGAGCATGTAGGCTTTGTTTATAAGGATAGCCGTGGTATGAACACAGGTAATATTTATAACAATAACCTTCGTGGTGCTTTTACAACCTCTCCTTTGGTTCCTGTTTATGATGCCAATGGTAACTTTAATTCTACAGAGAGTTCTGACTGGAATGTGAATGATGGTAACCCTTATGGTACCATGATGATGAACCGTTACAATCAGAGCAAGTCTACTTCTGTTGATGCAAATGTATATGTTCAGATTGAGCCTATCAAGAACTTGAAGTTTAAGACAGTCTTTGCTGTTAATTACGGTGGTTCAGACTATCGTTCTTATTCTCCTGTTTATAAGTTTACTCCACAGAGTGGTAATGGTATCACTAAGGTTAGTCAGAGTGATGGTAGTGGTATCTCTCTGGTTTGGACTAATACCCTGACTTATGATTTCAATATCAAGGAACATCATATTAATGCCTTGATTGGTAGCGAGACTTCTAAGTATGATGGTAGCTCTTCTGGTAGTACCGGTTATGGCTTGACAGCTGGTTTCAATGATTGGGATCATGCTTATGTCAAGAACACCGACCAGAGTTCAAGCGACCGTACCATCAGCGGTGCTCCATATAACCCTACTCGTGGACAGTCTTTCTTCGCCCGTTTGGGCTGGTCATGGAAAGACCGTTATATGGTTAATGCAACCATGCGTGCCGATGGTTCTTCTAAGTTTGCAAGAGGCAACCGTTGGGGTTACTTCCCATCTGTTTCTGCAGGTTGGACATTGACAGAGGAAAAGTTCATGAAGTCTACTGCTTCTTGGTTGGATTTCTTGAAACTCCGTCTCTCTTGGGGTCAGGTAGGTAATGCCAATGTCAACTGCTTCCAGTATTTGGCTCCTGTTACAACATCCAAAACCAACTACAACTTTGGTGCTACCGGTGGTACAGATGCCTGGGTAATGGGTGCATACACTAGCCGCTTGGCAAATGAGAAAGTGAAGTGGGAGACTTCTGAACAGTACAATCTCGGTATCGATGCACGTTTCCTCCGTCAGCGTCTTTCTCTGACATTCGATACTTATATCAAGAACACCAAGGATTGGTTGGTACAGGCTCCAGTATTGGCAACAGCCGGTACTCAAGGTCCAGTCATCAATGGTGGTGATGTAAAGAATAAGGGTGTCGAACTTGGTCTTTCCTGGAATGATCAGATTGGCAAGGACTTTGTTTATAGTGTAGGTGCCAACTTCGCTTACAACCACAATGAAGTTGGTAATATTCCTACATTGGATGGTATCATCCATGGTGCTACCAACCAGATTTATCAGAATGCAGAAGAGTTCTATCGTGCAGAGAATGGTCATGCAATCGGTTACTTCTGGGGTTACAAGACAGCAGGCATCTTCCAGAGCCAGCAGGATATCAATAATTGGATTGCTGCCGGTAATGGTGTGCTCCAGTCAAATGTACAGCCTGGTGATGTAAAGTATGTTGATGTTAACCATGATGGTGCTATCAATGCTAATGATAAGGTTGACCTGGGTAATGGTCTTCCTAAGTATACTTTCGGCTTCAATTTTACCCTTGGTTATAAGGGCTTTGATTTGAGTGCAAACTTCACTGGCGCTGCCGGTTTCCAGATTGCACAGTCTTATCGTGATCCTAGTGGCTCACAGGGCAATTACAGTCATCGCATTTTAGGCAGATGGACAGGTGAGGGTACAACCAATGAGATGCCTCGTGTTACATACGGAGACGTAGGTAACTGGTTGTTCTCAGACCTCTATTTGCAGGATGGTGACTACATCCGTTTGCAGAACCTTACCTTGGGTTATGATTTCAAGAAACTTATCTCTTGGAAGGGCCTCTCTAAGTTGCGCCTCTATTTCCAGGTACAGAATCTTTTTACTTTGACCAAGTATGATGGTATGGATCCGGAAATCGGTTCATACAATGGTACAGATGGTAACAGTAGCGACTCTTGGGTATCAGGAGTTGATATGGGTTACTATCCACACCCACGTACTTTCATTGTAGGTGTAAATGTTGCATTCTAACTCTAAAATTGAAAGTGATATGAAAAGAAAACATATATTCATGAGTGCGTTGATTTTGTCAGCTTTGACACTTACTTCGTGCGATGATTTCTTAGATACAGAGTCCAAGACCGACCTCAACTCAGAAACTGCTTACAGTAATGCTGAGACAGCAGAGATTGATCTCGTGGGCTGTTATGATGGATGGCAACGCACCTATACAGATGCGGGTGTCGGCATGTATCTGATGGCTGAGTTTGCTTCTGATCAGGCATTTGCAGGTTTGGGACTCTCTGATGCCAAGAATAACAATGTGATAGACCAGTTTGATATTAGCATCGCTCCTTCGTATAACGACTTGTTTAATACAGACTGGAAGAACTATTATGCAGCTATCTTTCGCTGTAATCAGTTGATTGCTGCTGAGAATACCATCAATTGGGGTGGTAATGATAAGGTGAAGGGTCGCATTCTCGGTGAGGCTCGCGCCATCCGTGCCATCCTGTATTTTGATATGGCTCGCTTGTTTGGTGATGTGCCTTTGCTGTTGACACCATCTGAGGAAAATATTCCTCGTACACCAGTTAAGGATGTTTACCAGGTTATCTTTGATGACTTCAAGTATGCCATCGCCAATATTCCTGCTGATGCTTATCCGCTCGATAATCGTGATAGCAATGATGGTCGTATTACCAAGTATGCTGCCGAGGCTATGATGGCTCGCGCGTACCTCTATTATACAGGTTACTATGGTGAGGAGCATCCTGCTTGCTCTAAGTCTGATGCTGTTGTAGCAATCAATGATGTGGTTGTAAATGGAGGATATGAGTTGGAGGCCAACTACAAGGATCTCTGGATGCCTGCTTGTACCAAGGATGCTTCTTCTAACGGAGAGTATGCATGGAGTACAACTTATGCCGGAAAATGGTATGATGGCAAGACCTGGAAGGCTGGTCAGGGTAGTCTCTCTAAGGAGATTGTGCTCAACATGAAGTTCAATTCTACTCACGACTATAACGGAAATGGTGATGGTAATACCTTCTCTGTTTATCTGGGTCCTCGTAACCGTAGCGCTGCTGATATTTGTATTGCAAGTGGATGGGGTGCCTGCACTGTTACTCCTTCTTTCGTAGAGCAGTTTAAGAACGACACTCGTTTCTCTGCTTGTGCATGGAGCTGCAAGGAAGCAGGATTCTCTCCTGACTTGAATGGTACTTACGAATACACTGGTTACTATACCCGCAAGTATGCACCTATGTGTTTTGCAGATGGTACTCGCCAGGAGGTAGGTTTCAAACTCGGTGAACAGCATCAGAATATCACCTACTATCAGGATTATACCATTATGCGTTATGCAGATGTACTCTTGATGCAGTCTGAGTTGACGGGTTCTAACTCTGGTTTGAATCAGGTTCGTGCCCGTGCTGGTGAACTCCCAGAGGAGTATAGTATTGAGAATATCCGTAAGGAGCGTGCTATCGAGTTTGCTTTCGAAGGCCTTCGCTATTGGGATTTGATGCGCTACGAAAAGGATGGAGCTTTTGCTGCTAAGACAATTGCTGAGGCTCAGAATGGTGCTTCTGTCCAGAATGGTGGAGCAGCTGCAAAGACCAAGTTCGTGGAGTCTAACTTTACGACCAAGAAGGGCTTGATGCAGATTCCTAATACTCAGATTACACTTTCTGGTAATGTCTTGACACAGAACCCAGGATGGTAATAAGTATAGTTGATTTTAATCATTTAAAAATCGGAAAATATGAAATTATTCAATCATATAT
>JAJXBQ010000235.1:0-5011 GCA_021640525.1 Segatella copri | reverse complement strand
CTCGTTCTTAAGCGTACCATTGTTGATGGCATCCACCACCTTACTGAAGTCGTTGGTCACCGTTACTTCTACCTTATACTTGAGCTGTGTTCCGTCCTCTTGACAAGAACTGAAGAACGCAGGTATAGCCAGCAGCATTGCACCAGCTAACAAGATTGATTTAAATGTTCTCATAATAGTATATTTTTTAAGTTATTAATTTTTAGTCTTTGTCTTGGTGCTGCAAATTTAGACATAAATTCTGCTAGTATCTTATGTAAATCGGACAAAAATATGTGATAATCGGACTTTTTAATATGAACAGGATTGTTCTAATCGGACATAAAAACAGCGTAAGCTGCTGATTTTCAGCAAAACATCAAGAACACAAAAACGTAGAACCGTTGTGATTTCTGTGGTGTGTCAGAGTGATAAGTTTTACCCTCATTACTGTATTTTTTTCTATTTTATTTTGGGTTTAGCAAACAATTTGTATTAATTAATTTTAAAAAATCGGTCTATATCAGTAAAAATCTCCGATATTTCCACTTAATTCGTTAACTTTGCACAAAAACCCAATAATCCTCGCTTATGTACAACCTAAGACATAGCACAGCCACTCTTGTGTGGTACCTTATTATATATGTAATGCTGGTTTCCTGTGGACAGAAACCAGCGAAGATATCCCTTGCCGAGCGCAAAGCTATGGACAGTATCGTCTCCTCTTCCCGTAATATTGACACACTCTCCATGATACAGAAACGCATGGAGCGTGAGGGAAATGTGTTAGGTAGCATCGTTGCCTACAGAGCGATGGGAAAAGAGCTGCGCAACGACAGTAGATTTGACGAGGCACTGAAGGTACACAGCGAGGGACTGAAGCAGGCGGAGACCTTAGGCGATACATTAGAGATCGTGCAGGCTCTGAACAATATCGGCACCGTCTATCGGAGAATGGGAATGCTCGACATGGCTCAAGATTACCATTACCGCGCTTTCGCTATCTGCAAAGAGTCTGCCGACACATCTTTTACTGCCAAGAAAAACCGCGTGGTATCGCTCAATGGACTGGGCAACATCTATCTCACCCTGGGCAACTACGCACGTGCCGACAGTGCGCTGCGACTGGCATTAGCAGGCGAACGAGAATTGAACAGTGCCTTAGGACAAGCCATCAACTATGCCAACATCGGTTCTATATTCAGCCACCGTGAACAGTTGGACTCGGCATGGAGGTACTATCGCCAGTCCATGGGACTGAATCTGCAGGCTGGCAACACACTCGGTGTGGCACTATGCCACATTTATTTCGGTGAGCTACACGAGAAAGAGCACGACTATGAAAAAGCCATTTCGGAGTATGACAAGGCTTATCAGCAGTTGCAGTCGTCACAAGACGAGTGGCACGCAATGAATCCGCTCATTGCTCTGGCTGGTATATACACCCAAATGGGCAACGACACCAAGGCACAGGAATATCTGGACAAAGCGCTGCACACTGCACGCGCCATCAATTCGCACGAACATTTAGCTGAGGTTTATAACTTATATTATAAACTATACAAACGCAAGGGCAACTACAGTGCGGCGCTGACGGCGCACGAGAAGGCAGCAGCCATGGAAGACAGCGTCGTCGATATGGAGAAACTGAACCGCATACAGAACGCAGGACTGCTCATAGAACGCAACATTCAGGCTCGGGCGATGAACGAGGTCAATACAAACCTGAAGAACGAGCAGTCGGCACGATTCACCAACACCATCGTCTTCATAATCATTATAATAATACTGATTGGTACACTGGTGGTGTTCTACTTCGTACAGCGCATACACCGTCGCAACCACCTGGCCCTGAAAAGTCTTGCCGAAATGCGCGAGAGTTTCTTTACAAACATCACCCATGAGTTTCGCACACCACTCACTGTGATTCTCGGTTTGAGCCGCGACCTGCCTAATAAATCCCCAGACGAACTGAAACAGAACGCCTATGCCATCGAGCAACAGGGAAACAACCTGCTGGCGCTCATCAACCAGTTGCTTGATATTTCTAAAATTAAGTCGAAGATGGGCAACCCCGACTGGCGCAACGGCAATATCACCACCTACGTTTCGATGCTGGTGGACACCTATCGCAACTATGCATGCAGCAAGAACATCGATCTGCAGCTGTTTGTGAAGGAACCCGTGACGATGGACTTCGTTCCCGACTATATCAACAAGGTATTCAACAACCTCCTGTCCAATGCATTTAAATTCACGCCCGAACATGGTAAAATCACCGTTGCCATGTGGCATGAAGACAGCAATCTCCTTATAGAGGTAAGCGATACGGGAGAGGGTATGGACAAAGAGACTGCCAACAATGTGTTCAATCCATTCTATCAGGGAGTAACCGACTCTATGAATATTGGTACAGGCATTGGACTGGCACTCGTAAAGCAAGTGATTGACTCATTGAACGGCAAGATCAATGTCAGGAGCAGGGGGGGGCTATGGAACGACGTTTCACATCGAAATTCCTATAACAAACGAGTGCAACGTGAAACTCAACGAACAGCCTATGGACAACACGCCTATCCTGCCTACAGAGGAAAAAATACTAACAGATACCGATGCAGAGGACAACCAGTACAAAATGCTTGTGATAGAGGACAATCGCGACATTGCGACGTACATCGGTGAAGTGCTAAGCGAACGCTATGCTGTGGCTTACGCTACTAATGGAGAGGACGGATGGCAGAAGGCCATCAACCTCGTGCCCGACCTGATTATAACCGACTTGATGATGCCGGGCATGGATGGTTTGGAACTGTGCCGACGCATACGCTCCAACGGTGTGGTGAATCACATACCTATCGTCATCGTCACGGCAAAGATTTCAGACCAAGAGCGCATCAAGGGCTTCGAGGCTGGTGCAGATGCCTATTTAGCCAAACCGTTCAACGTGGACGAGTTGCGCACTGTAGTGGAGCGTCTGCTCGACCGCCAGCGCTCGCTGCGCAGCAAGTTTAGCAACAATGCTACTCATACGAAGGAACAGCAGGATGAAATACAGCTGACGGACACTGAGCGCCGTTTCCTCGCCAAGACGGTGGATCATATCTATCTGCTTATGGACAAACAGCAGCTTAACGTGAATACGCTCGCAGAAAAGATGTGCATGAGTCCACGGCAGTTCCATCGCAAGATAGTTACGCTCACGGGCAGTTCGCCAGCCTCGTTCATTCTGAATATCAAGATGAAGCGTGCTCGCCATCTGCTCGAGACCGACCCAAAAATGAGCATAGACGATATAGCCTTCAGCTGCGGCTTTGAACATACTTCAAGCTTCTATCACGCCTTCCGTAAAAAGTATGGAGTTACGCCAAGGGATGTGAGAAGAGGAATAGAGTAAAATATCGTTAAATCCTGTTGGCAGACCCTTTTTCCTATTACATGATGTCTTCAGGTAGAAGTATCTTAGCTTCTTCGTTATTATATTCCATCATGTTATGCTTTATAATTATCTTTGTTGATCTTCGCACCATCGTATAAGCTTCGAAATATACACTACGCCTGAAGCGGCTTCAATTCTTCTTCTGTCAATCCAGTAGCCTGCATGATTTGCGACCAAGACATACCCATTGACAAAAGGCGGAAAGCTGTGTCTATCTTTTCTTTAGCAATACCCTTTTCCTCGCCTTCAATATAAGAGCCATAAAGGCCGGAGTAGTAATCATCAACAGCCTTAATACTTTCATCGTATTTTTCCTGCTCCTCACTACTCAAGAAACGAACATCTGGCAATTTTGCAAGATGATCGAGCATCTTCTTTTGTTCCGCTAAAGGCAAATTTTTAAATACTTCATCCATTTCCATATACTTCAATACAGAAATCAATTTTTCAATGCCAGTTCTTATTTCCTCATTTTCTGAATTTCCTCCAGCGGAAGCTCGGTAGCCGTTGATACTTGCGCTTCAGAAAGACCCATTGACAAAAGGCGGTAAGCTGTGTCTAACTTTTCTTTAGCGATTCCTTTAGCCATTCCTTTAGCCATTCCTTTAGCCATCCCTTTAGCCATTCCTTCTGCTCTACCTTTAGCCATTCCCTTTTCCTCTCCTTCAACATAAGAACCATAAAGGCCGGAGTAGTAATCATCGGCGGCCTTAATACTTTCATCGTATTTTTCCTGCTCCTCACTACTCAAACAACGAACATCCGCCAATTTAGCAAGATGATCGAATATCTTTTTCTGTGCCGTAAAAGGCAATCTTTCCAATACTTCCATATACTTCAAAACATAAATCCATTTTTCAAAACCTGTCTCGCATTCTTCCTCACTCTTATCAAAGAAAGGAAGAGAAAGATAGATGAAACGAAGCTTGTCAGAAAACATCGAGTCACTAGACTTCTCCCTCAAAGCAACGTCTGTCCTAAACTTTGTCACCTCATGCTCCTTTGGCATAAAATTCATGATGCAAACCACATAAACCGGTACAAACTGGTATAAAATAGCTGTGCGGACACCAGCTTCATCAAATTTCTTGCGTTGGGCAACAAAAGCCTTACTAGCATAATAGATGGAACGATTCACAAAGAAAGGTACCCATCTGTTCTGCATCTCAACGATGAAATGCTTGTCATCGTCGGTAACACAATAGATGTCAAAGATGCAGCCACGGAGATCATTAGTATCACCATGCTGTTCCTTATCCTTGAATGTTACGTCCTTGATTTGAAACTCACCTTCAAACAAGTCGTTCAAAAAATTAATCAGCAAGTCCTTGCTGAACTCTTGACCGAAGAGACGCTTGAAGCCCCAATCGGTAAAGGGGTTGATGTATCTACCCATAAATTATCAATTTAGATTCTGTAAATCTGCCGCAAAGATAAACTTTTATTTCGAAACATGCAAGAAAATCGGGGAAAAGTTTAGAAAAAGTTGCTGGCAAGGGGAGAATGTTTATAAGTGCGCGAAAATATAAGAAAGATGAAATGGTATCCGATTACAATTTCAGTTATTACAGTTTTTTCCTGAGGGGTATATGGGGC
>JAJXBQ010000234.1:0-5046 GCA_021640525.1 Segatella copri | reverse complement strand
ATTTTAAAATGAAAAAGACTAATTTTGCAGTTGCAGGCCTCTCTTTGTGCTTGCTTTTTTCAAGTTGTGGAACCAATCAGAAGACAGGTACAGCTGTAGGTGCCGGTTCTGGTGCAGCTCTGGGTGCTATCGTTGGTGGTTTGCTCAATAATAGCCATCGTGGTACAGGTGCTCTCGTTGGTGCAGCTATTGGTGCAGCTGTTGGTGGCGGTGCTGGTAACCTCATCGGAAAGCACATGGATAAGGTGAAGGCTGAGGCTGAACAGGTGAAGAATGCACAGGTTGAGACTGTAACAGATGCCAATGGCTTGTCTGCCGTTAAGGTAACATTTGCTTCTGGTATCCTCTTCCCAACTAACGGTTCTACTCTCAGCAGCAGCGCAAAGACTGATTTGGCTCAGTTTGCCGGTGTATTGAAGAACAATACCGACTGCGAGGTTTCTATCCAGGGTTATACTGATGCTACAGGTAATGACGGTATCAACCTGCCATTGAGCCAGAAGCGTGCTGAGGCAGTTTACAACTATCTCGCTTCTTGCGGTGTTACCAGCCGTCAGGTAAAGAATGTTCAGGGCTTCGGTTCTGCTAATCCTGTAGTGAATACTACTGCAGCTTGCGCTCAGAACCGTCGTGTAGAGGTATATATGTATGCTTCTCAGGCTATGGTTAACGCAGCCAACAACGGTACATTGAAGTAATAACTTTCATGATCCCGGAAGGGAAAAAGCAAATAGATGATTTTGAAGAAAATCAAGAATATAGTAAAATGGGTGGTGGTGCTGTTTTTCAGTACCACCATTCTTGCTGTAGTGGCATATAGGTTCATTCCTGTATATGTCACTCCTCTGATGTTTATCCGATGCTTTCAGCAAGTAGCTGATGGAGAGAGTATTACCCTGCATCATCATTGGGTTTCGATGGATAAGATTTCGCCTCACATGCCAGTGGCGGTAATGGCGAGCGAAGATGCGAGATTCCTGAAGCATCACGGTTTCGACTTCAATGCCATCGAGAGTGCGGCGAAGAATAATGCCCGTGGTGGAAAGGTGCATGGAGCCAGTACCATCAGTCAGCAGACTGCTAAGAATGTCTTCCTGTGGCCTGGCCGTTCATGGACCCGCAAGGGATTTGAGGTCTACTTTACCTTCCTCATCGAAATGATGTGGAGCAAGCAGCGCATCATGGAGGTTTATCTCAACAGTATTGAGATGGGACCGGGTATCTATGGTGTGGATGCGGTTGCAGAATATCATTTCGACAAGAAAGCGAAAGACCTGTTCCGTGGCGAGTGTGCGCTGATAGCAGCTACACTTCCTAATCCGCGCAAATTCAGTTCGCTGCATCCTAGCGCTTATATGAAGAAGCGCCAGCGACAGATAGAACATCAGATGAGATTTATCCCTACCTTCCCTCGTGAGGGCGAAGACTTCGACCCAGGCACGGCTGTGGGCGGATATAGGGGGAAGTAATACTTAGTTGATAGTTTATAGTTGATAGGGGTGACCTTAAAATAGTTTTTTGCCTCAAATATTGATTCATGGATTTACTGAAAGACTTGAACGAAGCGCAGCGTGCTGCGGTAGAATATATTGACGGACCTTCGCTGGTGATAGCCGGTGCAGGTTCGGGTAAGACGCGTGTGCTTACTTATAAGATAGCTTATCTCCTAAGCCAGGGCATGAAACCCTGGAGCATCATGGCGCTCACCTTTACCAACAAGGCGGCAAGGGAGATGAAGGAACGTATCGGAAAACTGGTGGGAAATGATCTCGCCCAGCATCTCTATATGGGTACCTTCCACAGCATCTTCTCCCGAATCCTGAGAGCGGAGGCTGAGCATATCGGCTTCAACAACAACTTTACCATTTATGACGAAAGTGACTCGCGCTCGCTGATCAAGGCGATAGTGAAGGAGATGGGGCTGGATGATAAGAAGTATAAGCCTGCTGCCGTTCATGCCAAGATTTCGATGGCGAAGAACAACCTGATGAGTGCTGCGGCTTATGAGAGCGATGCGGCTATCTTCGAGCAGAACAAGCGTGCGCAGATGCCTGAGGTTGGTAAGATTTTCGTGGCTTACGTGCAGCGCTGCAAGCAGGCCAATGCCATGGATTTCGATGATTTGCTGACGCTTACCTATCAGCTCTTCAGGGAACATGAGGATATTCGCCACAAATATGCCGCCCGCTTCGATTATGTCCTGGTGGATGAGTATCAGGATACCAACCACGTTCAGATGTCTATCGTCATGCAACTCTGTCAGGAGAAGCAGCGTGTTTGTGCCGTGGGTGATGACTCGCAGAGTATCTATAGTTTCCGTGGTGCCAATATCGATAATATTCTCAACTTTCAGCGCCAGTTTCAGGGCACGCGTCTCTTCAAACTGGAACAGAACTACCGCTCTACCCAGACCATCGTTGAGGCGGCTAACAGTCTGATCAAGCATAACCGCAACCAGATTCCTAAGGATGTGTTCAGCGAGAATGCGAAGGGTGAGAAGATTCAGTATAAGCCTGCTTACAGCGACAAGGAAGAGGCGGCGATTGTGGCGAAGGACGTGAAGCGTATCCGGCGCGAGGATGGCTGCCAGTATAGTGATTTTGCCATTCTCTACCGCACCAATGCCCAGAGCCGCAGCTTCGAGGAGGAGTTCAGAAAGCAGGGTATTCCTTATCGCATTTATGGCGGACTGAGTTTCTACCAGCGCAAGGAAATTAAGGATATTATTGCTTATTTCCGTCTGGTGGCGAATCCGGATGATGAAGAGGCTATCAAGCGTATCATCAACTATCCGGCACGTGGAATAGGGGCTACTACGGTGCTGAAGATTGCTGACTGTGCCCATCAGAACCAGGTGAGTTTCTGGGAGGTAATCGGTGCCCCTGAGCGGTATGGACTGGCGGTTACCAAGGGTACGATGAACAAGCTGGAAACCTTCAGATTGCTCATTTCTTCGTTTATCGAACGGGCTCAAACCACGGATGTCTATGAATTGGGTGATGCCATTATCAAGGAGAGTGGCATCAGTCAGGATTTCATGTCGGGCAAGGATGCCGATGATTTGGCACGTCAGGAGAACCTGGAGGAATTCTTGAGCGGTATGTCGGCTTTTGTGGAGGAACGCCGTGAAGAGGGAAGGTTTGACGAACTCTTCCTGAAGGATTATCTGCAGGATGTGGCACTGCTTACCGATGCTGACAGCGATGGTGATAAGGATGAACCTCGTGTTTCTCTGATGACGGTTCATGCTGCCAAGGGTCTGGAGTTTCCTACGGTCTTCGTGGTTGGTTTGGAAGAGAATATCTTCCCAAGTCCGCTTTCTGCTGCTTCGCTCCGAGAACTGGAGGAGGAACGGAGATTGCTTTACGTAGCCATTACGCGAGCTGAGAAACATTGTATCCTGACGAACGCCAAGAACCGCTGGAGATATGGCAAGATGGAGTTTGATAATCCGAGTCGGTTTATCGATGAGATTGACGGCAAGTTGATTGATAGCCTGGATGAGGCTGGTGGAAGCTTGTTTGGCTCTATGTCTGACCAACCGGAGTGGGCGAGAGCGCAACGTCCTCGCAGACCGTGGGAGGATGCTGAGCAGCCTAGATATAGTAGCAGATATCAGAATTCGAAACCGGTAGCATCGCAGTTTGTAGCAGATCCTAAGCCTTCTCTCTTTGATGATGAACCGGAGACTTCACGTACTTCCGGACGCTCGTCTGTTTCCGGACGCTCATCTCTCTCTGAAGGCAATTTCAAGTCTGTTAGAGCGCTGAATGCAGCTAAGCGTTATATGGAGGCGCATTCTTCTCATCCTGCTTCTCGCGGTACTGGATCTTCTGCAGCATCAGTTTCTTCTTCTACAGCTTCATCTGCTGGCAGTCCTTCTTGTGGTTTGCAGGAGGGAATGAAGATTGAACATCAGCGTTTTGGACGGGGAACAGTATTGAAGATTGAAGGTACTGGTGAGAATACGAAGGCTACGGTTGAGTTCGTTCATTCTGGCACCAAACAGCTTCTGCTGAAATATGCCAAGTTTACGGTAGTAGATTAAGTTCAGTAGTCTGATTTTGCGTTTTTTAATCATATATTAGGGCTCTTTAGTATGCTGAAATACTAAAGAGTCTTAATTTTTTGTGTAATTATTTGTTATTCTTGTAACTTTTGTTTATATTTGTAGCATATTTACGAACGATATGCAAAAAAGCGTTTAATATTTAACTTATAAACAGAACGATTATGAAGAAATTAATGATGATGGCAGTAATTCTGCTTGCTGGTGTAGGAAGTGTAATGGCACAGAGCGATTACAAGCGCGGTATCTTTAACCATGTAGGTCTTAACGTGGGTGCAAGTACCGAGGGTATTAGTGTTGGTGTGGCTGCTCCTGTTACTAACTTCCTTGAGGTAGAAGCAGGTGTGAACATCATGCCATCTTTTAAACTGTCTGGTGATTTGGATGTAGATGTTAATACTAGTTCTTTGACTCAGATTCCTAGTGTTTCTTATCCAACTAGTGCAACTATTCATGCAGAAGGTGCTTTCGATCGTACAACCTTTAATGTAAAGGCTAATCTCTATCCATTCGGTGGTGGCAGTAAGTTCTTTATTGCTGCTGGTTTGTCTATTGGTGGTGAGAAGATTGCTGAGGTTACCGGTTCTTGCGATGAACTTCGTGATTTCTCTAATAATTATTTGAAAAATAATCAAACTTTGGAGCAACAGTTCCGTAAGGCTATATCAGCCAACTTGGGTGGTTACAACTTGGAGCTCGATGAGAATTATAACCTTCAGGGTGATATCCGTTGCAAGAATGTTCGTCCTTACCTTGGTTTAGGTTTCGGCCGTCTGGTTCCTAAGAACCGTATCGGTTGCCGCTTTGAGTTGGGTTGCCAGTTCATGGGCAAGCTCAAGGTTTACCAGAATGGTAACGAGATAGATATCAATAAGGCATTGGAAGATGCTGGCGAGGATGATCTCTCTAAGTTCGTAAAAGACTTGAAAGTTTATCCTGTTTTGAAGTTCTCTCTTACAGGTAGAATCTTATAAGAT
>JAJXBQ010000233.1:0-5058 GCA_021640525.1 Segatella copri | reverse complement strand
CTTTGGGGAGCTGCTACATAGTAACTGTTAAAATTTGGAAAAACGGACAAAAAGATGCGTAAATACCTTGGAAAAACGGACAAATTATCGTATATTTGCCATGGAAAAGCGGACAAAATACGTCCGTTTAATATTAGAAAAGGGGACAAGGATATGATTAAACGTAAGATAGACAGATATTTAGCCGATTTCTTCGAAGCGAATAAAAAAGCGTTGATGTTGACTGGAGCAAGACAGATAGGAAAAACATATTCTATCCGTCGTTTCGGTCATGAACATTTTGAAAGATTCATAGAAATCAACTTCATCGAAAATCCAGGCTTGGTAAAGGTCTTCAGCAAGGCGAAGAATAGTCAAGACATCTTGTTGCGTCTCTCCACTGTGACCAGCCAGGATTTGATCAAGGGCAGTACCCTTGTGTTCTTTGATGAAGTGCAGGAATGCCCGGAAATCGTAACTGCCATCAAATTTCTGGTGGAAGAGGGGAGCTATCGCTATGTTTTAAGCGGTAGCCTATTGGGTGTGGAGATCAAGAATCTCCGTTCTGCACCAGTGGGATATATGGATGTGAAAGATATGTATCCTCTTGATTTGGAGGAGTTTGCTACAGCAGTTGGTATCAACGATAGAATTATAGATGCTTTGAGGAAGCATTTTACTGAAGGGACTGCTGTAGATGAATTCATCCATGAAAAGATGATGGAGGTATTCCGCCTTTATCTTATAGTAGGTGGAATGCCTGCAGCTGTTGATAAATATCTGGCTACCAATAATCTGCAAGATGTAATGGCAGAGCAGCAGGCTATCATACGTCTCTATAAGCAGGATATAGCGAAATATGACCCTGACCATAAATTGTATATTCAGGAAATCTTTGACAGGATCCCTGCTGAGCTTGATGCCAAGAACAAGCGTTTCATATTGAAGAACCTGAATGAAAACATCAAGTTTGCACGTTATCAGAACAGTTTCTTGTGGTTGAAGGATGCCGGTGTAGCTTTGCCGGTATATAATGTTGAGGAGCCTACTGTGCCGTTGATTTTGTCGAGCAGCAGAAACTTATTCAAGCTGTTTATGGCAGATATTGGTCTTTTGGCAAGTCTTTATGCGGATGGCATTCAACTGAAGATTTTGGATAACGAACCGTCCATCAACTTTGGTTCGGTATATGAGAATGCCGTAGCACAAGAGCTCTGGGCGCACGGTTTCCAGTTGTATTATTATAACAACAAGCGCCAGGGTGAACTGGATTTTGTGATAGAGCAAAATGGTGAGGTGTTGCCGATAGAGGTTAAATCGGGCAAGGATTACGAGCGTCACAAAGCGCTTACGAATGTGGTGAACTCAACAACTTATCAGATTTCTAAAGCCTATGTGCTGTGTAATGATAATGTGAAGAAGGTGGGAAAAATCACTTATCTCCCTATTTACATGCTGATGTTTATCAAGAAGGAGCAGAAGCTGCCTACCAAATATTCCATTGATTTAAACGGACTGGTTTAAAGGAGCTCAGTATTAAAAG
The DNA here is from genome assembly GCA_021640525.1 of Segatella copri. Classification (GTDB taxonomy): domain Bacteria; phylum Bacteroidota; class Bacteroidia; order Bacteroidales; family Bacteroidaceae; genus Prevotella; species Prevotella copri_S. The sequence goes on along the minus strand of JAJXBQ010000233.1, from coordinate 3,536 downwards.
AGAGTCCGGTTTTTTAAAGGACACTCTTTCATTATATTATGGGTTATTCTGCAGTCTCTATCATGTCGATGATGGTATAGATTGGCAAGATATCCAATGCAAGTTGGGTGTTGAATTGTTCTCTTGTAGGAAGGCTATGTCTAAGATGTGGTTCTGACAGGATTCACAGGTGGGATATGCATACTTGCCCAAAGTGCGGGGGCAAGATGCAACCCACTGGCGAAGAAGAGTTTTGGACATAAAATAAAACTTCATGCTTTTTAAACCTGTTTTTCAATCCATGCCATCAGTACTGCTACAGCATACTGCTGTTCTTCTCCTGTCAGCTGTCTTCCGGCAGGTATATGATGCCATTTGAAGAAACAACCACGGCAACAGCAGCCTGTAGCATGCTGGGCAATGAATACAGGATGCCCTCTCATAGGCGTCTGCTTGCCGTCATTGGGAATCTATGAATCTCCTATTCATATTAATGGATATCAGACTCTTCAGCTGCTGATGATGCTTTGATTTCCTTGGGTTGTGGGTTGGGTACGAAGCCAAGGATGGCAACCAGACAACTCATCAAAGGACTGATGATGTTGAAGAAGCAGAAGGGGAGATAGACAAGTGTCGGGATACCAAGAACCGTACTCTGCGTCATACCGCAGGCTGTCCATGGAACCAATACGCTCGTTACGGTAGCGCTATCCTCTGTACTTCGGCTCAAGAGTTCCGGACGATAGCCTCGTTCGGCATACTCATCCTTATAGATAGATGCATTCATAATAATGCTCAGGAACTGGTCACCCATAACGAGATTGAGCAAGACGCCTGATGTCACGGTGCTGCAGACAAGTGATACGGTGCTGTGGATGCTTTTCAGGAGCATGTGGGTAATGGCGTGGAGCATGCCGCTGGCTACCATACATGAACCGAAACACATGGCACAGAGGATGAGCCAGATGGTATTGAGCATGCCAGCCATACCTCGGGTGGCTACGAGATCATTGATGTTAGCCATGCCGCAATCTACCTGGGTATGGGTATAGCAGGTGGTCATAATTCCTTCAAAGAGGCTTTTGGCAGAGATGCTGTCTTCACCTGCTATCCCTACAAGTACTTCCGGCTGGAGAATGAGGGCACAGATGCATGCAGAAAGGGCTGAAAGCAGAAGTGTGATGAGGGATGGCGTCTTGCGGTAGATGAGCCATCCTGTAAAAGCCGGAACGAGCATGGTAAACAAGGAGATATTGAATCCATGGCTCAGACCGGTGAGATACTGGCTTATATCCACTGGCTTGGAATCATAACAGAGTCCGATGATGAGATAGAGTACCAGAGAGAGCAGGATGCTTGGTATGGTAGTATAGAGCATATAGCGGATATGTGAGAAGAGATCCGCTCCGGCTATACTCGAAGCAAGGACGGTGGTATCGCTCATTGGCGAGAGTTTATCTCCGAAATAGGCACCGGAGATAATAGCTCCAGCGGTGTAGGGGGCTGGTATTCCCAGGGCATCACCGATTCCCATCAGAGCAATACCGATGGTGGCAATTGTGGTCCATGAGGTTCCCGTCATCACAGAAATGATGCTGGAGATGATACATGCGCAGGGAAGGAAAAAGGTTGGCGACATGATCTGTACACCATAATATATCAATGTGGGTACCACACCACTGATCATCCAGGTAGCTGACATCATTCCGATGAGCAGCAGGATCAGGATAGATACTCCGGCATCGCCCACGGTCTTTTTGATCATCTCTTCAAAGATATTCCATTTCATCCTATAGATGCCCATACCGAGTGCTACACAAACGGCAGTGGCTATCATGAGGGCCACCTGAGAGGCACCAGCCAGGGCATCATCAGGGAAGATTTTGACAACCAGGACGATGAGGGTGATAAGTACTGCCAGCGGTATGACAGAAATAAAAGGATGTGGTTCAACTGGCTGCAGAGACGAGCAGGATGCCTGATTCTCTGCAGCTTGAGATTTCTGTTTCTTTTCTTCTTGTTCCATTTGTTAATATTCTCTTATCATTTTAGTCTTTTATTTACTTTGCGTTTTCATCCGTTTCTTCAACACTTTTCTTCTGTGTATTCGGCAAGAATCCTGCTATGATGCCGAGCAATGGCAGGAAGGCACTCACCTGGAAGATAAACTCGATGCTCGTCTTGTCTGCTAACCAGCCGAAGAAAGCAGAGCCCAAACCTCCCAAGCCAAACATCAGTCCGAAGAAAATGCCGGCTATCAGTCCTACTTTATCTGGCATCAGGTCGGTGGCATATACCACGATGGAAGAGAAAGCCGAGGCAATGATCAATCCTGACAGGAAGGTAAAGATGATGGTCCACGTGAAGTTGACGAAAGGCATGGCGATGGCGAAAGGTGCTGCTCCCAGAATGGAAAACCAGATGACATACTTTCTGCCGAACTTGTCACCCAGCATTCCTCCTGCCACTGTTCCTATGGCAAAGGCAGCAAGGAATACAAAGAGACACAGCTGTGAAGTCTGTACCGAGACACCGAACTTATCCATCAGGAAGAAGGTGAAGTAGCTCGTGATGCACGCCGTATAGAAATACTTGGAGAACACGAGCATGATGAGGATGAACAGTGCCCAATACTTCACCCTTTTAGAAATATGGGTATTGAGAAGCGGTTGTTTCTGCGGATGGTTCACCACGTAAGCCAGTCGTGCCTTGTACCAGACTCCCAATCTTACCATGATGATGGCAGCGAGGAGGGCTGCGAGGGCAAACCAGGAGATGGCATGCTGTCCGAAAGGCAGGATGATGATGGCAGCCAGCAGCGGACCTACTGCCGATCCGCCATTGCCGCCCACCTGAAAGATAGATTGTGCCAGACTCTTCTTGCCTCCCGATGCCATCTGTGCCACTCTTGAAGCTGTGGGATGAAACACGGATGAGCCCAGACCTACGACGCTCACAGCCAGGAGAATCAGAAAATAATTCTCGGCAAAAGCCAGCAGGAGCAAGCCCACCAAGGTGAAGCACATGCCGAGGGAAAGAGCATAGGGACGGGGATGCTTGTCAGCATAAAGCCCCGTAAAAGGTTGCAGGATGGAAGACGTCATCTGGAAGACCAGCGTGATGATACCTATCTGTGCAAACGAGAAGTCGAACTTATCCTTCACAATCGGATAGATGGAAGGGATAATCGACTGAATCATATCATTCAAGAAATGGGAAATGCTACAGATGATGAGCATGGAATATACCGTACCCTCTACCATCTTAGGATTTCCCTTGATTTTACTACCTATTGACTTGATGTTCATTGTATTAATTTAAATTATTCTTTTTCATACAGTTCTATCGGCAAACCATCTGGGTCGCTGAAGAACACAAATCATTTCATTACTTCTTGAATTTTCATGCCAAGTAGTGCTTTTCGTGCAAAGGTAACTAAAATTTCCAGATTACGCAAGAAAAGGTCCTATATACTATTCATTTTATAAAAAATTATTATTTCATGAATTTTTCTTGGTTAGTACTTTCCCATTTTTCTAAGGGTGATTATGATAAAT
>JAJXBQ010000232.1:0-5093 GCA_021640525.1 Segatella copri | reverse complement strand
AAATCACACTTTTAATCTTTAATCAGATACTTACTGCAAAAGTACTGTAAATTCGGGAGAGAACAAATGATTTCAAGAAGTTATAACAAGAATATAACATTTATTAGTAAAAGAGGAAAGCCTATGTATGAGAAATGTTTTTCTAAAACTATTGCCACTATTGCCACACTCCAAGTTAACCAATTGGTTTTTAGCTATTTAAGTGTTGCAATAAGGGCATTTTCTATTATCACCTATTGCCACCTATTGCCACACTCGGGCGAAAAACGGGGGATTCTCAGCGAAAAAGCAGAGGAATACTTATCGTTTTCGCAGAAAAACATTAAAAAAGTGGAGAAAAAGGCTTGCGGTTTCGAACATTTTTTTGTATTTTTGCAACCAACAGGAAAAATTCCTGCCGATTCCACCTAGAAGCTTACGACTCCTGTGAAACCACTTTTTTATACAATTTTAATTCCAAAAACCTATGACACAAGCAGATTTAGTCAGACTCTACTTCGCTAAAGGAGATGTTTACAACTCATGGAGCAATTGCTTCAATTGAGCACGGATGACCGAGACGACGGGCACGAGTGCCCGGCATAGTCGGGCACATTTGCCCAATGCCTTGGGCAAAGCTGGGCAAAACCATCGGCAATCCTAAGTATCACCCTATCAACAAATTAGCAGAAATATGAAGTTTACTATTACAAGAATCAACAAGCAGAACAAGTTGATGGTCAGTTCGAAAACCGTAGAACGGTTTCTGGAGCGCATCGCTAAAGATGATGCCAAACAGAGTGTCACCAATTTCAGAATGAGTGTGCCGCTCATGGAGGCCGACTACCAGTACTACAAAGGCATCAAAGAATGGCAGCACGTTTATCCTGCCGCAGAATTCAGCAAGGATGAAAGCGGCAATCTCGTCTTCCAGAAATCAAACGGGCTGGTGATGCTCCACTTCATCAACCTCATGTCGGACCAGGAAAAATATGCCGTCAAGAAGACGGCCAGTCTGCTGCCGATGACCTTCGCCGCCTTCGAAGGAGCCGACGGCAGAAGCCTCATCGTGCTCGTAAGTATCTGCAACGAAGAAGGAAAAATCCCGACAAAAGAAGCCGATGCCGAATTACTCTACCAGTCAGCCTACGAACAGGTGAAGACGCTCTACCAGTCGCAGGTTCAGGCAGCCATCAAACCCGAAAAGCCATCATTGGCATCCAACTTCATGCTCACGCTGGATGCTTCACCTTATTATAACAGCAAGGCGGTGGCGATGCGCATCTCCCAAAATATGAAGAAGGTTGCCTCAGCCCCTAAGGATGTAGACGATTTGAAGACATACGATGATTATGAATTTCTCTACCGCAAGGCAGCAGAGGAGACGAAGGAAGAAATGAAAAAAGCCAACATTTCATGGCAGAACGATGAAGACCGGTACCTTGCCGGTTTCTCAGCCATCGCCACCAAACTCTGCATAATGGGCCTCAGCGAAGAAGAAGCTTTCATCCACATCCGCCGCAACAACTGGGGACATGTGACAGAAGAGAAACTCCGCCAGATAGTGGGCACCGCTTACGATACCCATTCCAAAGACAGGAAGACGGAGAAATCAGCCTCAGGCAGAAAGGGCCGTGCCGACATTCTGCAGATGATCAGATACCTGGAGAGCCGGTACCAGTTCCGCTACAACACCGTGATGAAATATACCGAATACCGCCCGAACAATTCGTGGGTTGGCGATTTCAGACCGGTGGATGCCCGTGTGCAGAAAAGCATGACGCTGGATGTACAGATAGCAGACATCCACGTAAGCATCAAGGATGTAAGGAATTTTCTAGAATCCGACCGCATCAGGAACTATAGTCCGATAGAGTCTTATCTCTATGACTGTCTGGGAAAATGGGACGGCAAGGACCGCATCCGTGCCTTGGCACGAACCGTACCCACCAACAATCCTTATTGGGAAGACTGGTTTTACACCTGGTTTCTGGGAATGGTTGACCAGTGGCGCGGCATGTATCGCCGTCAATATGGAAACAGCACCATGCCGCTGCTCATTTCCAAGCAGGGTTACAACAAGAGCACCTTCTGCCGTCGTCTCATTCCTACCGAATTATCGTGGGGCTTTACCGACAATATGATTCTGTCAGAAAAGCGTCAGGTATTGCAGGCGATGTCACAATTTCTGCTCATCAATCTCGATGAGTTCAACCAGATTTCGCCACAGGTTCAGCAGGGCTTTCTGAAGAATCTGCTGCAGTTGCCTACGGTGAAAATCAAGCCTCCATACGGCAGTCATGTCGAGGAGTTCCCCCGTCTCGCCTCCTTCATCGCCACGAGCAACATGACCGACATCCTCGCCGACCCATCCGGCAACCGCCGATTCCTGGGTGTAGAGCTGACGGGACCGATAGATGTGAGTGGCAGACTGAACTATGAGCAGCTTTATGCGCAGGCGATGCAAGCTCTGGAGCATGGTGAAAAATCCTATTTCGATGCCAAGGAAACCGCTATCATCATGCAGAGCAACAAGCAGTTTGAGCAGATTTCGCCAATCAAGCAATGTTTTTTGGAGGTTTTCGAGCCTACAAACGACCTGAAAGAGGGCGAATATCTCACAACAGCTGCCATTTTCGACATTTTAAAGCAGAAATTCGGCTCTTCCCTCCAGGTTTCGAGCATACAGAAATTGGGCAGAGAGCTCCAGAATATCGAAGGATTGCAGAGCAAGAAAACGAGGTTCGGCACTGAGTATCTAGTAGTTAAGAAATAGTCCATTCCTTTTTATCTCATTTTCTCATAAAAAAGGCGTGGTAACGCGTGGTATTAAGTGGTAACAGAAAAACCGCTTATTACCACGCGTTATTCACTTATAATCAATCAGTTACACAAAGCGTGGTAAATGTGGTAATAAAAACAGCAAAACATTTCCGTATAATAATCATAAAGGTAGGAGTAAACTTCTCTGAAGACAGAAGAAGTTTGGAGAGGTGGAAGAGGGAATAAACCCATTCCACATCGCTCTGTATTTACTCTCAAAAACATCGCAAAAGTGGTTGTTCGGAATTTCCGAACAACCACTTTTTGCTTTACCATTTGCGTGTATTGACAATTGTGCCGAAATCATGAACTTCATTATGCGAGTTCATCCACTTCATTTCACGAGTTCATGTACTTCATTTCACGAGTTCATCCACTTCATTGAGTTAACACATACGGCTGAATTGGCTGAATGAGACGAATGCATTAGCCGAATGAGTCGAATGCATTAGCCGAATGAGACGACTGAATTAACTGAAGGAGACGACTGAATTAGCTGAAGGAGACGACTGAGTTAGCTGAAGGAGTCGAATGCGGTGGCTGAAGGAATCGAATACGATGGTCGAAGGAGTCGAATGCGATGGCCGAAGGAGACGAATCCGGTGGCTGAAGGAGTCGAATGAGGCGTCTGAAGGAGACGAATCCGATGGATATAGGAGACGTGATCATGTACCCCGAATAGATTTTACACGATACCCCACAGAGATAATAACATCAAGATTGTAGTATTTCACATCTTTGCTCTGCGTTTTTCCCTCTAAAGCACCATGTTGAGTGGTCTGTCGGAAATTCCGACAAACCACTTTTTCATTCAAATTCGTCTACACTTTATCCACTCATTTATATCCACACACCCACGAAGGGTGTGACTCTATGTCGATACCCTGCAGTTCACACCAGGAGCGGTTTCAATCCACACACCCACGAAGGGTGTAACCAACCCATTCTCCGTTATCAAGACGTTTAGCATTGTTTCAATCCACACACCCACGAAGGGTGTGACTCGAACTGGTCTCGCTGATTCTTGTACAGACCGTTTCAATCCACACACCCACGAAGGGTGTGACAGATCATGGGACATCGTGATATCTCGCCTGACAAGTTTCAATCCACACACCCACGAAGGGTGTGACAGATACTCTGTTAAGCCTTTGCCATCACCATTTAGTGTTTCAATCCACACACCCACGAAGGGTGTGACTAAGTGACGTTTTGCAGTATGTTCCACCTATTGGTGTTTCAATCCACACACCCACGAAGGGTGTGACAAGAGCGTGATGCCGCCTATTACGCTCATGACCGAGTTTCAATCCACACACCCACGAAGGGTGTGACTAATTACTAGAGTGCTCAATAGTAGTAGTGTCCTGTTTCAATCCACACACCCACGAAGGGTGTGACTGGATAACAAAGAGGGCAACAAGGCAAAAGGAGAGTTTCAATCCACACACCCACGAAGGGTGTGACGTCCGGAACTCTCGCCCAGATGCTCGACAGACTGTTTCAATCCACACACCCACGAAGGGTGTGACTATGTGGTGCCTGATGACGTTCACGACTGGATCAGTTTCAATCCACACACCCACGAAGGGTGTGACAAGGTCTTTCCTAAGTCTCCTTTCCTTTCTGAAGTTTCAATCCACACACCCACGAAGGGTGTGACTCTCTCTCTGAATCTCTCTGAATCTGAATCTCTGTTTCAATCCACACACCCACGAAGGGTGTGACTGTTTGGCGCATATAGCTTTAGGTCAACTCTTGTGTTTCAATCCACACACCCACGAAGGGTGTGACGTTCAAACCATCACAAAGCTTATCAAGTGATGCTTGTTTCAATCCACACACCCACGAAGGGTGTGACGATAGCCACCATTTTCGACACAATCGGCAAAACTGTTTCAATCCACACACCCACGAAGGGTGTGACATTGTATGACACAAGATTAAGGTCTGATGAGCGGTTTCAATCCACACACCCACGAAGGGTGTGACAGCGTAACCAACCGCTATCGTTTTTGCGTGATTGTTTCAATCCACACACCCACGAAGGGTGTGACTGCATATTCAGCAAATGGCTGAATATCACAATGCAAAGATAATTATTTTGCGAAAGATGGCAAAATAATTACGCATAAAATATTATAAAAGGAAGAATATTTATAAGTCACTGATTTTAAGAAGGTGCGAAACTATAGATTATTTTGCAATACTTTAGGTTCGCACCCTCATATATTAAATCACTACTGTCCGGATAAAATCCGGAACATGTAGCCTAAGTTGTTGAAAATTAA
>JAJXBQ010000231.1:0-5125 GCA_021640525.1 Segatella copri | reverse complement strand
TCATAATCGTCTCTCTTTTAATTGTTATACTTCATGTTTCTTTTTTCTGGTGCAAAGATACGATGTTTTTTGCTTCCACGGTCGGGATTTCCCCTAAAGGGGTGGGGGAAAATCCCTACTTCTTTATTTTGTGCCTGCGCAGTTCTATATATAATAAGGTATAGAACCGGAGTGGAGCGTAAAGGTTTGCGTGAAGTTTTTCGCTGTTTTTGGAACAATCAAACGAAATATTTACTACCTTTGCACTCAGAAAAAAACAATCTGATGAATAGATTGGAATTTAAAACGGAAAGTAAAAATAATAAAAACAAAATAAACAAATCATGAAAGAGCTAAAAGCATTAAACAAGCGCACTGCTCCTAAGAGCGTCGCTCCAGAGAAAATCATTCAGTTTGGTGAAGGTAACTTCCTCCGTGCATTCGTAGATTGGATTGTATGGAATATGAACAAGAAGACCGACTTCAACGGTTCTGTCGTTGTAGTTCAGCCATTGGCTGGTGGTATGGTTGACTGGCTGAACGGTCAGGACTGCCTCTATCACGTAAACCTTCAGGGTAAGGAGAACGGCCAGGCTATCAACACATTGGAGCGTATCGACGTTATCAGCCGTGCATTGAATCCATATTCTCAGAACCAGGCTTTCATGGCTTTGGCTGAGCAGCCAGAGATGCGTTTCATCATCTCTAACACTACAGAGGCTGGTATCGCATTCGATGACTCTTGCAAGTTTACAGATGCTCCTGCAGCTTCTTATCCAGGCAAGTTGGTTCAGCTCTTGTTCCACCGCTACAAATTCTTCGAGGGCGACCCAACCAAGGGTATGATCCTGATGCCATGTGAGCTGATCTTCCTGAACGGTCACCACCTCAAGGAGTGCATCTATCAGTATATCGAGCTCTGGAAGGGCGATATGGGTGCTGATTACGAGGGCTTCAAGGAGTGGTTCACCAACCACTGCTACGTTTGCGCTACATTGGTAGACCGCATCGTTCCTGGTTTCCCACGCGATACCATCAAGGAGATTCAGCAGAAGATTTGCTACAAGGACAACCTCGTGGTTAAGGCAGAAAGCTTCCACCTCTGGGTTATCGAGAAGGCAGAAAATATGACAGTAGAGCAGATGCAGGAGGAGTTCCCAGCTCACAAGGCAGGTCTCCACGTGCTTATCACAGATAATGAGAAGCCATACCACGAGCGTAAGGTTACCCTGCTGAATGGTCCTCACACCGTATTGAGCCCTGTTACATACCTCAGCGGTGTAAACATTGTTCGCGATGCCTGCGAGCACCCGGTATTGGGCAAGTACATCCACAAGGTACAGTTCGAGGAGTTGATGCAGACGCTGAACCTCCCAATGGATGAGTTGCAGAAGTTCGCTTCTGACGTATTGGAGCGTTTCGAGAATCCATTCGTAGATCATCAGGTAACCAGCATCATGCTCAACTCATTCCCTAAGTTTGAGACTCGCGACCTGCCTGGTGTCAAGATTTATCTTGAGCGTAAGGGCGAGTTGCCACAGGGTTTGGTATTCGGTCTTGCAGCTATCATCACTTACTATAAGGGTGGTGTTCGCGAGGATGGTGCTCCTATCCAGCCAAACGATGACCAGAAGATTATGGACAAGCTCACCGAGCTTTGGGCTACCGGCGATACCCAGAAGGTAGCTGAGGGCGTATTGGGCTTCGACTATATCTGGCACGAGGATTTGAACAAGACAGTTCCTGGCCTTACCGAGTTGGTTAAGAAGGATCTTGACCTTATTCAGGAGAAGGGCATGCTGGAGGCTGTTAAGACTATCCTCTAATTAAAAAAAATGTTCGTTCATAGGTTCAAATAACGATTAAGATTTGAAAAACAGTTATAAGGTTTTGTGTTAGTTGTTAGCTAAAATCTTCTAGCTAATAGGTTAAAGGCGGGGAGCTTGTGAAAGCGCCTCGCCTTTTTGCTTATTGTTTGCTTTGTGATGTTTCAGAATCCTTAATGACCTTAATGACCTTGTCCTTAATGACCGGATGGTTGATGATGAGCGGCACTCTTTCTACCACTACCATGGAAGTGTCGAGGCCCAATGCCTTAGGCTCGTCAATACCTATCTTGCTGATAAGAGCGTAGATACTCATCAGCAGGTTCTGTTGGCGATTATCTGAACTCTCCGGGTAATATACGCGGTGAATGATGATGAATCGGAAATCGCCCGGAATTCCGTATTTGCGCAGCGAAGGATAGGTGCTTTGCAAATCTACCTTTCCGTCTGTTACCAGATCTTCCACTACTTGTCGCAGATAGAGACTCACCCTAGGCTCTATGCGGAAACCAATGTGCATGGTTACGCTGTAGAGGGTGTCGGGAATCAGGGTCTCGCAGTTGTACTCCAGCGTGTCAGGGGTGTCAACAAACTCCATGTTGATAAGCCAGTAATGGTCAGCACGTTTCGGCTGCTTGTTGATGATGGAGTAGAGCAACTTGTCATCTACGGTACCTTCCTTGTTGGCGTGGTTCACATAAACCAGGTTGGAAGCGTACTTAGGGATGCTCTCGTCGGCCTTGATGTCGGAGATAATCTGATAATAATCATCCAGCGGTTTGGTGCTGATATAATGGCGGCGTATCTTCATGGCTTTCACCCACACGTACATCATCAGGAACAGGATTCCGCCAATGAGCATCGTACACCATCCACCTGCAAGAAATTTTGACAGATTGGCAGTCAGGAAGATGGCTTCGATGATGCAGTATGCGCCCATAAACAGCATCGTGAAAATCCGTGCCACTCCCTTGCTGTGCAGGTAGAAACCGAGCAGCAGGGTAGTCATCAGCATGGTGATGGTGATGGCGAGTCCGTAGGCTGCCTCCATGTGCGAGGAGTCGCGGAAGAGCAGGATGATGAGAACCACGCCGATGTACATGGCGAGGTTGATCATCGGGATATAGAGCTGCCCCTTAACATGGGTAGGATGCTTGATTCGCATGCGCGGCCAGAAGTGCAGGTTCATGGCTTCGCTCAATATGGAGAAGGTTCCGCTGATGAGTGCCTGGCTCGCAACGATTGCCGCACCCGTGGCCATGATGATGGCGAAGAACAGCATGCTCTGCGGCATGATGGCAAAGAACGGATTCGCTGCCAGTGCCGTATCAGCATGATTCAGCACCCATGCTCCCTGTCCCAGATAGTTGAGAATGAGCATGGTCTTTACGAAGCCCCAGCTGATGGCGATGTTCTTTCTGCCGCAATGTCCCAGGTCGGAATAGAGAGCCTCAGCACCGGTAGTACAGAGAAATACGGCACCCAGAATCAGAAACCATTCAGGCGATTTTGCCAGCAGCATGGCAGCATAATAGGGGTTGAAAGCCTTCAGTATCAATGGGTAAGACGTGATGCTGAAAGCTCCCACCACGCCCAGCAGCAGGAACCATAGCAGCATAAATACGCCAAATGATTTGCCAATACTCTCTGTGCCAAACCGCTGCACGAAGAAGATGATGGTGATGATGCCCAGGGTGATGGGGATGACTGGCAGGTTGGGACTGATGCTTTCGAGTCCTTCGATGGCTGTGGTCACGGTGATGGCAGGGGTGATGATTCCGTCTGCCAGCAGGGTGCTTGCGCCAATGATGGCCAGTAGGTAAATCCACTTGTACTTGAGTCGGCGCAGCAAGGCATAGAGGGCGAGGATGCCTCCCTCGCCATTGTTGTCGGCACGCAGCGCCACGCATACATATTTGATGGTGGTCTGGAGGGTGAGTGTCCAGATGATGCATGACAGTGCACCCAGGATGGTGCTCTCGCTGATGCTTTCGCCCGTATGCAGGATAGCCTTCATCACATAGAGAGGTGATGTTCCGATGTCTCCGAATACAATGCCTAATGTAACGAGCAATCCCAGAAAGCCTACTCTGTGATGATTGCAGGCTGCTGAACTTTCTGCTTTTTCTTTCATTTTTCTTCTCTTATATAAATTAAATATTATCCTTTTTAGGACATGAAAATGTCCTTTGTGATTATAAATTTGCGTGCAAAGGTATAAACATAAGCGGTAAGATAGAATTTGTTTAACAAGATTTATCGGATTTAACCTTTATTCTTTGGCGATATGAAGAGACGAATAGAGGCGAATGCCGATAAGACTACTCCCGAGAAACTTCTGAACCTAGCGAAACTTGAATAATTAATAAAGGCGGGGAGCTTGTGAAAGCGCCTCGCCTTTTGCGTATGTTTTGTAAGTTTCTTTTCAAGTGACTGTTGTAAAGAAAAACAGTTATTCAATGATGTGGTTGATGACCATTCCTGCGATAGCCATTCCGAAGGTTGCGGTGATGTGGCAGAGCGAACCGTTGATTTGTGCCTTAGTAGAGCACCATTCGTGTTCTACCAGTTGCTGGTCGCCCGGAGCATCATATACGGCAGTATCAGTACCCCTCTCTCCGCTAATGAGTTTGGCTTTCGGGCATAGGCATCCGCCCGTGCCGCAGGCTTTGTTCACCCCTTGGTTCTGCATCGGTTTTTCTTCGCTGTATACGCACTGGAATTTTCGTCGTGGGAAGGTTTTGTTCTTCTTGAATTTCTTTCGCAGTGCTCTTGCCAGCGGGTCTCCATCCACCTTCCAGAATTCAGATTTTCTTACCATGAATGGGTCGGTGCGCAGGGCAGCTCCCATAGAAGATATAAAGGTGATTTCCTTAGGCAGGGCAGTGGCACGCAGAATGAGGTCAGCCTTATCCTTGAGCGAGTCAATGGCATCGATGATGAAGTCGTATTGCTCCATGTGGAATTCATCGGCAGTTTCTGCCTGATATATTTTCTGATAGGCTGTGATGTTGGCATCGGGGTTGATTTCGAGCAGTCGGTTGCGCAGCGCCTCTACCTTCACTTCGCCTATGGTTCGGCTTGTAGCCATCAGCTGGCGGTTGCAGTTGGTTACGCATACCCTGTCGCTGTCTACGATAGTGATGTTTCTCACGCCGCTTCTCAGGAGTCCTTCTGCGCACCATGATCCTACTCCTCCGATACCGAAGATGAGCACTCTTGCCTTCTGAATTTTCTCAAGATTATCTTTTCCCAGGAGCAGTTCGGTGCGTCGCTGCATTCCCCGCTCCATTTTCGTTATTTTATTCTCCATTTTATTG
>JAJXBQ010000230.1:0-5187 GCA_021640525.1 Segatella copri | reverse complement strand
ATTTTCTATTCTTCGGAAATATTTCTTCGAATTTTAAGATAAGGCATAAAAATATAATTTTCGCCAACTTTATTTCCCGAATCCACACAATTGTCACAAATCGCATAGCTATGAAACAGAAAAGAATGTATCTTTGCAGCATCAATCATAAAGGTTGATGTAGATATGGTCTCGTCATGACTGCCAAATCGGGCTGACTCAAATGCATTACAACCAGTGACATTCATCAAAACTTGCAACCATCTACAATATTTTTCAGTTTTTCTCGTTAATAAAAGTATGAAAAATAGATTATTGATACTCACAATATGCCTCATCGCAACCATAAAGATGATGGCGCAGGAGTTTACCCTTCACGGCAAAGTGGTAGACGAGAACAACCAGCCACTGGAGTTTGCCATCGTTTCGGTGGCTAGCCAGGGAAAGACTGCCGTTACTTCGCTCAAGGGAGACTATAGCCTCAAACTGCATTCTGCAGACAGCGTGGTAGTCAAATTCTCATATATCGGTTTCAAGACAAAAACAAGAGTGCTGAGAAGACCGCGAGGAAAACAAACCCTGCAGGTGGTACTTCGCGAAGCATCCACCACCCTCGATGAGGTGAATATCAAGGGAGAAAAAATACAGTCGGACCAGATACAGGAGCTGAAGACTAAGGACATGAAGATGACGCCATCAGCCAACGGAAATGGGGTGGAAAGTCTGGTTCAGCAACAGGCTGGCGTGAGTACCCACAACGAACTCTCTTCGCAATACAATGTACGTGGCGGAGCCTTCGATGAGAACTCCGTATACATCAACAACGTAGAAGTATTCCGCCCATTCCTGGTTCGCAGCGGACAGCAGGAAGGCCTCTCCGTCATCAACCCTTATATGGTAGATAAAATCGGTTTCTCAACCGGAGGATATGCTGCCAAATACGGAGACAAGATGAGTTCGGCTCTCGACATCACCTACAAAACCCTGAAAGCAAAAAGCAAGAAGCCTGTGGTTGAAGGCAGCCTGGCTGCCAGTCTGCTGGGTGCTGACGCATACATCGGTCTGGGAACCCAGAAACTTTCATGGCTCAACAGCGTGCGCTACAAAACTACCTCTTACCTGCTCGGTTCGATGGAAACCAAAGGCGAATACAAGCCAAACTATCTGGACTATCAGACCTATCTGAGTTACCAGCCCAACAAACGCTGGAAGCTTGACTTCATAGGCTACATCTCTGATAATCACTACAACTTCGAACCGGAAGACCGAGAAACGAAGTTCGGAACAATGGAAAACATAAAGAGCTTCAGAGTATATTTTGACGGTCAGGAGAAAGACCGTTTCCTCACCTACTTCGGTACACTCGGCATTACCCGCCAGTTTACAGCCAACACCAGTCTCTCGCTTCTGGGCAGCGCTTTCTATACCAAGGAACAGGAGAAATATGACATTCAGGGACAATACTGGCTCGACGAAACCGAGACCTCAGAAAACCTGGGAGTAGGTACCTATTTCGAACATGCCCGAAACTATCTCACGGCCCGCGTGATGAGTGCCAAACTGATGCTCAAGCACAAGGTGAAGAAACATCAGATGGAGGCCGCAGTAAGTCTGAAGCGTGAACATATCGAGGAGAATTCAGTAGAATATGAGATGCGTGATTCTGCAGGATACAGTATTCCTCACAATGGCAAAGACCTCTATATGGTTTATTCACTGAAGGCTCGCAACGAGCTGAATGCCAACCGAATGGAAGCTTACATCCAGGACACCTACCGTTTTTCGGGAGGAACAGCCGACAGTACCGGTAAGGGACAGACACATTACACCCTGAACTATGGTATCAGAATGAGTCATTGGAACTTCAACAGAGAAACCATCGTGAGTCCTCGTCTGTCGCTCGCCATCATACCAGCCAACCATGAGAATACAACTCTCCGTTTTGCGGCAGGTCTGTATTATCAGGCTCCATTCTTCAAGGAATTGAGAGATACATCTACGGTGAACGGCATAACCATCGCATCGCTGAACAAGAAAATCAAGAGCCAGCGAAGCATCCACTTCATCGCCGGCTACGACTATAGGTTCAAGCTAGGAGACCAACGCTATAAATTCTCTGCCGAAGCCTATTACAAGGCTTTGGGCAATCTGGTTCCTTATTCAGTTAGTAACGTGAAGGTAGTTTATTACGGACAGAACGAATGCAGCGGTCATGCGGCAGGACTCGACTTCAAACTCTACGGAGAATTTGTTCCGGGTACCGATTCCTGGCTCAGTCTTTCGCTCATGGATACAAAGATGAAACTGGGTGGCAAGAGCATCCCTTTGCCTACCGACCAGCGTTATGCCGTAAACCTCTTCTTCACCGATTATTTCCCGGGCAGCAAAAAGTGGCGTATGTCTTTGAAACTCGCCTTTGCCGATGGTCTTCCTTTCGCAGCACCCCACAGAGAGCTGGAGACCAACAGTTTCCGTGCCACCGCCTATCGCCGTGCTGATATCGGTATGAGTTATCAGCTGCTCGACAACAGCAGCCGGGAGAAGAAGACCTTCCTGAAGAATGTGATGCTGGGGGTAGATTGTCTCAACCTCTTCGGCATAGACAACGTAAACAGCTATTACTGGGTGACAGATGTAACCAGCCAGCAATACGCCGTACCTAATTATCTTACCGGCAGACAGCTCAATGCCCGCATCCTTTTGGAATTTTAGGACCAAATAATAGTGATTTTTCACATTATTCTAAATATTTAACCGTAGATAGTTCGCTATCTGCGGTTTTTTTCGTATCTTTGCGCCCGAATTATGCGATGACGGTTCGTCCGCTCATTCCATGGATTCAGGAAAACATTCTATAAAGAATAAAGAAATAATACATAATAATCAATTATGAGCAAACAAGTAGAAAAGATTAAGGAGCTGATCGCTAAGCGCGAACAGGCTCGTCTTGGCGGTGGCGAGAAGGCCATCGAGAAGCAGCATGCACGTGGCAAATATACCGCTCGTGAGCGTATCGAAATGTTGGTAGATGCCGGCAGTTTCGAGGAGTATGATATGTTCAAGTTGCATCGTTGCACTAACTTTGGCATGGAGAAGAAGCAGTACCTCGGTGATGGTGTAGTAGCTGGTAGCGCTACTATAGCCGGCCGCCTGGTTTACGTATATGCTCAGGACTTCACCGTAAATGGTGGTTCACTCTCTGAGACTATGGCACAGAAGATCTGCAAGGTAATGGATATGGCTATGACTATGGGTGCACCTGTTATCTGCATGAACGACTCAGGTGGTGCTCGTATTCAGGAAGGTATCTGCGCCCTCGCTGGTTATGGTGAGATTTTCGAGCGCAACATCCTCGCTTCTGGTGTCATCCCACAGATTTCTGCTATCATGGGCCCTTGCGCCGGTGGTGCCGTTTACTCTCCAGGTTTGACCGACTTCATCATCATGAAGGAGCAGACTTCTTACATGTTCCTGACTGGTCCTAAGGTT
Organism: Segatella copri; assembly: GCA_021640525.1. GTDB lineage: Bacteria > Bacteroidota > Bacteroidia > Bacteroidales > Bacteroidaceae > Prevotella > Prevotella copri_S. The sequence continues at coordinate 1,719 of JAJXBQ010000230.1, read as the reverse complement.
GTCAAGACCGTAACCGGTGAGGACATTGATGCAGAGCACCTCGGTGGTGCATCTGTTCACGCAACCAAGAGTGGTGTTACCCACTTCGCTGCTAAGACTGAGGAAGAGGCTATCGAGATGATCAAGAGCCTGCTCTCTTACATCCCTAGCAACAATACAGAAGAGGCTCCACGCGTAGAGTGCACAGACCCTATCGACCGCATGGACGATACTCTGAACGAGATTATCCCAGACGATCCTAACCAGGCATACGATATGTATAAGGTAATCGGTGCTGTAACCGATAACGGAGAGTTCTTCGAGGTTCAGCCTAAGTTCGCCAAGAACATCATCACTGGTTTCGCCCGCTTCAATGGTCAGAGCGTTGGTATCGTAGCCAACCAGCCAGCAGCTTACGCAGGTGTACTCGATGTAAACGCTAGCCGCAAGGCAGCCCGCTTCGTCCGTTTCTGCGATGCCTTCAATATTCCTATCGTATCTCTCGTTGACGTACCAGGATTCTTGCCAGGTACAGGTCAGGAGTACAACGCTGTCATCCTCCACGGTGCACAGTTGCTCTACGCTTACGGCGAGGCTACCGTGCCAAAGATCACTATCACATTGCGTAAGAGCTATGGTGGTAGCCACATCGTGATGGGTTGCAAGCAGTTGCGTGCTGACTTGAACTTCGCTTGGCCATCATCAGAGATTGCTGTAATGGGTGCCAGTGGTGCCGTTGCCGTTCTCTGTGGTAAGGAAGCTAAGGCAAAGAAGGAAGCTGGCGAGGATGTAAAGGCATTCCTGGCTGAGAAGGAGCAGGAGTATACTGACAAGTTTGCTAATCCATATCAGGCAGCTCAGTATGGTTACATCGATGATGTCATCGAGCCACGCAACACCCGTTTCCGCATCTGCCGTGGTTTGGCTCAGCTCGCTACCAAGCGTCAGAGCTTACCAGCTAAGAAGCATGGCTGTATGCCAATGTAATGATATAATTAAACATTAGAATAAATGGATAAGAATATTTATGCTGCGATTGCCATGGCACTCTATGAGTACCAGGGCAATAACGTACACGACAAGGAGCCTGGCATCATCACTATCAAGCCACGTCAGACGATGTGGAACGCCAAGTTCTTGAGTTTAACAGCTAAACCATAATGAAATAGAAATGAAAGAGTTTAAATATACAATTGACGGAAAAGAATACAAGGTTCAGATTGACGCTGTTGAGGGTAACATCGCAAGCGTGAACGTAAATGGCGAAGCTTACAAGGTTGAGATGGAACAGGAGGCTGAGCCAGAGAAGAAGAAGGTTGTCCTCGGTCAGCCAGCTGCTGCATCTGATGATGCCGAGGCTACTCCAGCTGCCAACGTAAATACAGCCAACGCTGTGAAGGCTCCTCTCCCTGGTACTATCACCAGCATCGAGGTAGCTGTTGGTCAGGAGGTAAAGGCAGGTGATACAGTTGTCGTTCTCGAGGCTATGAAGATGCAGAACAACATCGAGGCTGAGAAGGATGGTAAGGTTACTGCTATCTGCGTAAAGCCTGGTCAGGCTGTGCTCGAAGAGGATGCACTCGTGGTTATCGAGTAATTCAAGAATTTGAGAATTAGAGAATTATACTTCCTGATTCGGGATTATAATTCGGGTTCTTATAAAGAATATCAAAGGTCGCAAGCTGTTAATTGTTTGCGACCTTTTTCTATACTGCTGTATGAGTATAAACTGCTATACAA
>JAJXBQ010000229.1:0-5213 GCA_021640525.1 Segatella copri | reverse complement strand
AAAGTCTACCGTCGATGATGATGTGCTCGACGATCTCGAAGAGGTACTCATCACTTCAGACGTAGGTGTAGAAACCACGGTCAAGATTATCCGCCGCATCGAAGAACGTGTGGCCCGCGATAAATATGTTTCAACCAGCGAGCTTAACCGCATTCTGCGCGAGGAAATCGCCATTCTCCTCTCCGAGAATCACAGCGATGACCTGGCAGACTGGGAACTTCCTGCCGACCATAAGCCTTACGTTATCCTCGTAGTAGGCGTAAACGGCGTGGGCAAGACAACCACCATCGGCAAGCTGGCTTACCAGTTTAAGATGGCTGGCAAGAAAGTTGTTCTGGGAGCTGCCGACACCTTCCGTGCCGCTGCCGTAGAGCAGATTTGCATCTGGGGCGAGCGCGTGGGCGTGCCTGTAGTGAAACAGCAGATGGGAAGCGACCCGGCAAGCGTGGCGTTCGACACCCTGCAGAGCGCCAAGGCAAACGGCGCCGACGTGGTGCTCATCGATACGGCAGGCCGACTGCACAACAAGGTGAACCTGATGAATGAGCTCAAGAAAATAAAGGACGTGATGAAGAAGGTAATGCCAGAAGCACCAGACGAGGTAATGCTCGTGCTCGACGGAAGTACCGGACAGAATGCATTCGAACAGGCTAAGCAGTTCTCTGCCGTAACCAACATCTCCTCGCTTGCCATCACCAAGCTCGACGGAACCGCAAAGGGCGGTGTTGTCATCGGCATCAGCGACCAGCTCAAGGTGCCTGTAAAATACATCGGACTGGGCGAAGGTATGGAAGATCTGCAGCTCTTCAACAAGACAGAATTCGTAGACTCGCTCTTTAAAAATTAGAAAATGAAGAAAAATCAGATAGATATTATTACCCTGGGCTGCTCGAAGAATCTCGTAGACAGCGAGTTACTGATGAAGCAGTTTGAGGCAAACGGCTACCATTGCGTTCACGATTCAAAGCGCCCTCAGGGCGAGATAGCCGTCATCAATACGTGCGGATTCATCGAGGATGCAAAGCAGGAAAGCATCGACACCATCCTGGAGTTTATCCAGGCTAAGGAAGAAGGCCGACTCAGAAAGCTCTACGTAATGGGCTGCCTCTCGCAGCGCTACCAGAAGGAACTGGAAGAAGAAATGCCCGAAGTGGATAAGTTCTACGGCAAATTCAACTACAAGCAGCTTCTGCAGGAACTCGGCAAGGCGGAAGTTTCATCCTGCAACGGCCAGCGTCATCTCACCACTCCGCGCCATTATGCCTACATCAAGATAGCTGAGGGCTGCAACCGCCACTGTGCCTACTGCGCCATTCCTATCATCACCGGCAAGCACGTTTCCCGTCCGAAAGAAGAGATTCTGCAGGAGGTGCGCGAACTGGTGGCAGAAGGCGTGAAGGAGTTTCAGATTATCGCTCAGGAACTCACCTACTACGGCGTAGATATTGACGGCAAGCATCATATTACCGAACTCATCAGCGAGATGGCTGATATTCCGGGCGTGAAATGGATTCGCCTGCATTACGCTTATCCGAACCAGTTCCCGATGGATCTTCTGGACGTGATGCGCGAGAAGCCAAACGTATGCAAATATCTCGACATTGCCCTCCAGCACATCAGCGACCACATGCTCACCAGCATGCACCGCCACGTAACGAAGCAGGAAACCATCAATCTGCTGAAGGCCATCCGCGAACGCGTGCCAGGCATTCACATCCGCACTACGCTGATGGTCGGATTCCCAGGCGAGACAGATGAGGATTTCCACGAGCTCCTCGACTTCGTACGCGAACAGAGATTTGAGCGCATGGGCGCCTTTGCCTACTCTGAGGAAGAAGGAACCTACAGCGCCACCCACTACGAAGACAACGTGCCGGCCGAGGTAAAGCAGCGCCGGCTGGACGAACTGATGATTCTGCAGCAAGACATCAGCTCTGAGATTGAGGCAGATAAGGTGGGCAAAACCATGACCGTTATCATCGACCGCAAGGAAGGCGATTACTACATCGGACGAACAGAGTTCTGCTCTCCGGAAGTAGACCCTGAGGTTCTGATCCGTGCCGATGAGAAGCGTCTGCGCGTGGGTTGTTTCTATCAGGTAGAAATTACTGCAAGCGAGGAATTTGACCTCTATGGCAAGGTGGTGAAATAATCATTCTCTCCCCCATAGCCTGGAGTTTTAGAAATTTTGACTACATATTAAATAAATATGAACAATAAGGAATACATCGCTGAACTGGCTCAGCAAACCGGCTATTCGCAGGAAGACACCCAGAAGTTGGTGCGCAAGGCGATAGACGCTATGATTGCCGAGTTTGAGGATGGAGAAGCTGTCTCTATCCCCAATTTTGGCACCTTCGAAGTGAAGAAGCGCATGGAGCGAGTGGTGGTTAATCCTACTACCAAGAAGCGCCAGCTGGTGCCGCCTAAGTTGGTGTTGGGTTTCCGACCGGTTGCTTCGGTCAAGGAAAAACTAAAGAATGGAGGGGATGAGCAATGAGCAAATTCAGTTTAAATACACTCGGGAAACTGCTTGCTGATAAGAGCGGTCTGAGCCAGGTGGAAGCAGAACTCTTCATCCGCAAGATGTTTGATGTGTGCAACCAGGGACTCGATGCCGACAAGCAGGTGAAGATAAAATGGCTGGGCACCTTTAAGGTACAGGCCACGAAAGACCGTGAAAGCATCAATGTGAACACGGGCGAGCGCTTCACCATTGAAGGCAGAGACAAACTCACCTTCACGCCTGACAACATCCTGAAAGAAATCGTGAACAAGCCATTCGCCCAATTTGAAACGGTGGTGGTAAATGACGGCATAGATTTCGATGAAATAGATGAGAAGTTTGGAGAAGAACAAACAGAAGATGCTCCTGCACAAGTAATCGATTTCCTGGACGAAGAAAAAACTGCAACTCCAAATCCGGAGGTTGTCGTAATCGGATCTGAAAAGGAAAAGGAAAAAGAAGCCGAAGACGAACTGGCAAAGCAAATTGCTATTGAACAAGCTAAACTGGAAAAATTAAAACAAGCCCAACTGGAGCAGGAAAGAATACAGAAAGAAAAGCTTGAAAAAGAAAAGCAAGAGCAAGAAAGGCAAGAGCAGGAAAGGCTGGAACAGGAAAGACTGGAACAGGAAAGACTGGAGCAGGAAAGACTGGAGCAGGAAAGGCTTGAGCAGGAAAGGCTTGAGCAAGAAAGACTGGAGCAGGAAAGACTGGAGCAAGAGAAGCTTGAATTAGCCCAGCAACAGCAAGCCCTGAAAGCAGTTGTTGAACCTGCAGTACCTGCATCAGATGAATCTGAAGAAGAAGAGGAGGAAGAAGAATCTTCCAATTCTCATCATATTGTTATTCCTCGCTATCTGGTCGTTGCAGTCTGTCTCATCGTAGTAGCTTTGATTGGCGGAATGGGATGGTTTGCCTTCAACTATGGTCTGATGACTGCCCAGCGCGATCATCTAGCCATGCAGCTAAACCAGTATCATCAGGCTCCAGCCAAGAAAGTCCCAGCCAAACCAGCTGCCGCCCCACTCTCTCAGGAACAGAAACTCCGCCAGAAAGCGATGGAAGATAGTATCCGTATGGCTAAAACTGCAGAAGCAGTAAAACTGGCTGAAAATTCGGATGAGGAAAGTACTAGCGCTGAAAAAGCTAAGCAGACTGAAGCAAAAGCTAAGGCTGAAGCAAAAGAAAAGGCTAAAGATATAGCCGAAGAAAAGGCTACTTCGAAAATAGCATCATCTCAGTATGATAAGGATGCTCGCGTACGCACGGGAGCTTACCGAATCATAGGAGTTGCCCAAACCGTTACGGTTGGCGCCGGTCAGACCCTCGAACAGATCAGCACCCGCTATTTAGGTTCCGGCATGGAATGCTACGTAGAAGCCCTGAATGGTACAAGCACCGTAAAGGCCGGACAGAAAATCAAGATTCCGAAACTGGAATTGAAGAAGAAAAAGAAATAAAATACTGAACAAACAAAAAATCGCCCTGTAAGAGCAAATGTAATTTTGCACTTACAGGGCGACATTGTTTTATGTAACATTACTTGCCCAATACTTCATCAAGCAAAGTATAGAAAGCAGGATCCTCACCAACGATGGTCTTGATTATCTTACCGTTAGCATCAATCACAATCTTTGTAGGGAAACCCTGAACAGCGTAATCGCTGAGAACCTTACTGTCCTTTGGATTGTAAACATGAATCCATGGCAACTGGTGCTTCTCAACAGCAGCCTTCCACTTAGCCTCTGTATCATTACAATCTACACCAAGAATTTCAAACTTACCCTTGTACTTCTCGTAATACTCCTTCATCTTAGGCATTCCCTTGATGCACCATCCGCACCATGACCCCCAGAAATCGAGAACTACAATCTTACCGCGAAGGCTGGAAAGTTTGAAATCATTTCCCTTAATATCCTTCAGCGTAAAGTCAGGAGCCTCAACACCAGCAGCCTGCACCTTCTTAGCCTTCTCCTCAGCCTCAGCACGCTTCTTAGCCATATCAATCATTGGCTGGTAGAAAGCCTTCATTCTGCCGTTTTTCACATTCTCAGAGAGCAAGCCCAGCAGTTTCTCCATTTTGCTGACATCATCAAACTGCTCTATGATAGTAGCACAAGCCTCATAATCAGGATGCTGTTTTACGAAATCGAAAATCTTATCGTCCTTTGCCTTTTGCAGGGCAGGAGCCTTCTGCTCATATTCTGCCATGACAGTCTGCTGGGTTTCACCATTCTTGATTCTCTGGTTCAGAGAAGCTTCATAATCTCTCAACTCCTTATTTGCATTCTCCAGCAGGACATCTACTTCATGATACTGCTGATAGAACTTAGAACCCGAAATATCAAAGCGGGTCTTTGCATCGCCCTTAACTTCAGCCTTCTCGCCAGGAACACAAGGCAGATTGAACATAAACTGACCTGCGCCACGATAAGTTTCAGGTGAGAGGAAAACGTATCCGGCTGCCTTATCAAGGTTTGCAGAATAGGTAAACTTGCCATTCTTCACCAAAACCGTATCCATCTTAACATTTCTGCCCTTGTAAACAAGTACAGAATCGGAATTGAAATTCTTCAAATCCACCTTCAACTGGAAGTTGCTCTTCTGAGCCATTGCAACGGTTGATGCAAGCATCAGAGCCGCAGATAAAATCGTTGTTTTCATTTTTCTTTTATTATATTTATTCTGATTACACCTTATTATATAT
>JAJXBQ010000018.1:0-23596 GCA_021640525.1 Segatella copri | reverse complement strand
GCAAAAGTAAGGAGGGAAAATGAACTGTAGAAGATGTACTTACTCAGGCGCTTACAATTATGCAGAGTTGGGAGCGAGCTGCTTTTGTCCCCCTTGATGTGTCCTTTTGTGACAGGAAGCGGAATTCTGTTTACGGGAATAACCGGATGGCGTAATCCATTGGGACGGCATACGTGAGCATGGTTCTCCCGCCGGATTCTTTTTTATTTTGACCTGTATCTATGCGTCGTAGGTCGCTTCGCTTGCTAAGTCCCAGTACTTTCCCCAACTCGGACGGCAATACCGGAGCGTTTTTTCGGGCGGAAAATTACCGCAGGGAATTTTGTGTCCCGAAAACCGAAGGCTTGAACGTGGAGGTATTCGCCCTCCGAGTTAACTTCTCTGAAGGGACTTGTCAAGTGAAGCGTGGCTTATGGCGTAATTTTATGGAAGAATATGGATTAAAGCCTGTTATAAGATATGTTTTTATAAATCAATGCATACAGAAGGTGCTTGTTCCATATAAAAAAAGTAACTTTGTCTTTTAATTAAGACCAAAATGAAGAAAGCATATACGATAGAACAGCAAATCGCCAGACTGAAATCAAACGGTATGACGTTTGACAATGAGGAGAAAGCAAAAGAAATTCTCCTTGATGTCGGTTATTACCGGCTTGGATTCTATTCTTTTCCATACGAAATAAAATTCCCATGTCTGGAACACCGTGACCATAAACTAAAGCCGGGTACAACATTCAAGAGTGTCTATGATCTTTATGAATTTGATACCAGACTCCGAAGAATACTGCTTAATGCCCTTGACCGTATCGAGGTCAATATCCGTACAAAACTTATCTATAATATATCGCTCCGGTATATTGATGACCCCTGTTGGTTTGTCAACCGCAAGTATGTAACTTCCAAATTTGTGAATGACTTTGAGGAACAGGTTTATTCCGCCTTGCGTAAAAATCCCATAATACAGCACCATCATGCAAACCATTCCGGAATATATGCTCCTGCATGGAAGACCATAGAGTTCATGACAATCGGTAATATCATAACATTATATGATTCATTGAAAGAACCGGAAGCAAAAGATCTGGTTGCCAATGCATATGGTTGTTCAAGAGGTGTTTTTTTCAATTATCTGGAAACCATCCGAGTCCTTCGCAACAAGTGTGCTCACGGGGGATGCATTTACCGTATGGATTTCCCAAAAGGCATCAAACGCTTGCCTGCTGACATTTCTGCTGATTGCAGACACAATATCAAAGGTAGCATAGATGTTGTAAGATATATGCTGGGGTGTATCTCTCAAAACCGGAAAACGGATTTGGAAAACGAGATTTATAATCTTGTCAGTTCCATTCAGACGACTGAGGCCAAGAACGTCATAGCACAAACCTCCAAACTTCACGGCTCTTTCATTTAAACTCGGAACAAACTGATAACCACTGATTATGTTGATTTTACATCAACAGAGACAGATGGCATTTAGTCTATGTTGTGTCAATAGCGACGTTTGGCTGCTCCTAAATGCCTATCAGCCACAGACATTGAAATTTCAAAGCATTTTTAAATGAAAGAGCCGTGTCCAAACTTGAATATTGAAGCCATATTATTTGGCGGCATAAAAAATAATACTTACCTTTGCAACACTGAAAGTGCCCGTGCGAGCATAGTCGTCGCATCTGCACTATAAAAAGGAAGTAGAGAAGTCCCGGTCATTACGATTGGGATTTCTTGTTTTTTATAGCTATGTATATTCCGAATAGAGTCTATATAGAATAAGGAAAAGGACTAACAGAGCTTATAATTATCAGTACTTTAAAACCTTATTCTATATAATGCCTAATCTTCATACACTCCGAAGCCGAAATATCCGGCTATGACAAAATCTTCCCCGCTTTTGTCAGCAAGCGACAGCAGGCTGTCCAAAGTATCGCAGTAGAAAAAGATTTCATCATCCATTTCCGTATCGAAGTCCAGGGCGATTCTTGTCTCCAGCGTCTCCAAAGTGTCATTCCAGCGTATGGCACATTCGAGAAAATGCGGTTCATGTCCCTTTTCAGTACGGTATTCCTGATATTTTTCACGGATTTCCTTCTTGATTTCCTCCGGCTTCTTCCAGGAACTGTCGTCCACGATTTCAAGACTCAGCCCCTCGACAAGCAGGCAAGTGCCTTTGTCATATACCATCAGGGTACGTTTTCCCATATATTTTTTTCTCAAGTTTTCCCAATCGGGAATGTCCCATCGTTCGGTAGTCCATACTCCCCGGTAATTTTCGGGAACAGCGAGGTATTCGCTCTGTGTCATTCTTTTCATCTTTCCGTGTATTTATGGTGAAACAAAAAGAACCTTGCAGGTCTTGCAAGGCTCTCCAAATGCTGGATAGCGGTCAAACTCGTTGCAGGCGTTCCAGTCCACGCTCATTGTGTATCCTTTCGGGAAATGTGTGCCGACAAATTTTTCAATCATAGCCCGTTCCTCTTCGTTCAGGCTGCCGTCCTCTTCCGTTCCGTATTCCAGGGCATATATGGCCCATTCGGGAATGTTGTCCCATTCCGTCTTTTTCATGTGCGCTGCCATAACTTACCGTTTTATGCGGCGGAAAGCCTACAGATTATCTCCTGAAGTTCCTGTTCCCATTTTCTATCAACATTGCCGAAGGATGGATAGGTAAGCTGGTACCAGTTGTGGTAGTCGAAGAGTTTCATCCTCAGCGGATAGTAGTCGAACATTTTCCTGCCGTCCCTGAAGATGCGGATATGGTTTGTACCTACGTTCATGGACTGTAGTCCGTGTCCGTTTAGAATCTCATGGAATCTTTCCATCGGAGTGAAGTTGCTTCTGCTCATATCTTTCATTTTTTTGAGTTAGACATCTGCGGCTTGTCAAGCCGGTATTTTATTTCTTGCCTGCCTTTCTGTCCCGTGCCGGATTGCACAAGGCTTTGCGAAAAAATACCGGAGCCCCCGGGCGAGGATGATTTTTTCAGCAAACCACGGAGGGGCCCGGCCTTGCACAATCCAGCGGGCACGGGACGACCTTTGCAGGCGGAAATAAAACAGCGGTCTCCCTTTTTCTCTATTTTCAGTCATTGTTTTCTTCTCCCTCCTGCTGCGGGATGAGGTATCTCAGCTCCGGATCATTTTTTATTCTTTCCATCTCTTCTTCTATTATCTGCAACACGTCCGCCTTTATCTGCGAGTAGTTGCGGTCAATCTGCTGCTGCATGATATCGTTTCCGTCCGCGTCCCTGAACTCGTTGATGACAGGAATTTTCTTGTAGGCTTTCATTTCTTCCGATACCTTTGCGCTGTCCACGATGATGCGGGCATGGAAAATTTTCTGGTCTATCTCTTCTCCGAAATTGTCTGCCACGCTGCCAACGAATGTACCTTGCGAAAGATTGGCTATCTTGGAGGCGGGTATCAGGGAATCAAGCTGCGTGTTGATGGAAGTCGAAGTATCCTGACGGTTGATGGATATGGACTGCCGCTGCTGGAGTATCTTGCCGAACCGTTCCGACAGTGATTTTGCCGTTTCTCCTACAACTTGCCCGCTGAAGATATTGCCCACTGTATTTTGGATTACCTTTGCCTCCTTGTCTCCGTAGTCGCGTGCAAGCTGCGAGAAGTCCTGGAAGCCGAGACAGACGGCCACCTTGTTGCTTCGGGCGGTCGCAATCAGGTTGTCGATACCACGGAAATAGATGGTCGGAAGCTCGTCAATGATGATGGAACTTTTCAGTTGTCCTTTCTTGTTTACCAATTTGACGATGCGCGAATTGTACAGGCCGAGAGCCGCCGAATAGATATTCTGTCTGTCCGGATTATTGCCCACGCAGAGGATTTTTGGATGTTCGGGATTGTTCAGATCCAAAGTAAAATCATCCCCTGTCATCACCCAGTAAAGCTGTGGCGAGATCATTCGCGAAAGCGGAATTTTCGCACTTGCTATCTGGCCCTGGAGCTGGTCTTGAGCTCCGCCTTGCCATGCATCCATAAAGGGGGAAAGATAGTTTTCGAGGGACGGATAAGAGGTAAGAATCGTGAAGATATCGGCATATGGCTTGTTAAGAAATTCAATTGCATGAGGGAACGTGCAATACTTTCCGTCCTTGTAAATCCGCAAATACCAGATGATTGCGGCAAGCAGGATAATCGGTGACTCCACGAAAAAATCACCCTGTTTCTGTATCCAGGTCTTGTTCAAATTGAGCATTATGGTATAGGCACTTTCGTAGGCATCGCTGATGTCTGCCATGAATCTCGGATTGATGGGATTGCAGCGGTGGCTGCGTCTGGGGTCGTCAAAATTGATGACGTAGAATTCCGGCTTGACCTTGTAATGTTGTCTGTGCTTGAGCAGATGGTTGTAGGCTATCTCCGAGAGGTCCGGAAATTTGTAGTCGTAGATATACATAGCAAAGGATTTCTCGATCTGCTGTTTGATGTAGTTGTTCACCACGGCATAGCTCTTTCCGGAGCCGGGTGTTCCCAGTACGATAGAGGCTCGGAACGGGTTCACGATGTTGATCCAGCCGTCCCATTCCTTACCCTGATAGACAAATTTCGTGGGCAGGTTTACGGAATACTCGTTTTCCATAAGCCTTGTTTCCTGCATGAAACTTTCGTTGGCGGTGTTGAATACGTCTTCCATAAGGTTGTGCTTCAGCATACGGCTGATCCATATTCCCGACATAAGCAGGAGAATGTAGCCCGTGGTAAGCGTCAGCGTATATACGGTAGCATTCACTGTCGTACTGAACGGCAGGTCAAGCATCCACCAGTTCATGAAGAACAAGACAATGCCGCCGAGGAAGGCGGCGTATATTTTCCGCCACGTCATCTTCTGGTTCTTGACACCTTTCGTACCCAGACACGAAAGTCCCAGAAATATGAAGGCGAACACTTTCGTCACGAGCAGGTTGCTGAACAGTCCTGCCGTCTTCTGGAAGTTCAGCAGAATCCTGTCCACGACTCCAATGTTGATGCCCATATCCACGAATGCGCTGTAGCAGAACCAGTAGACATGGATTACAATAAACACGATGGAAATGGCACGCATGAACTCCATGACCTTGGCCAGTCCTCTCAAATCATCTTCTTGTTGCATAACTGTAAAAATTTTGATGGTTGGTAATTGACAATCAGGATATGCCGCGTGAACGGCGTTTCTTCTTTTTTTTGCGTTGCAGTCTGCGGGCGAGTGCCTCCTCCTGCGGGTCCGGTCCGTTGATGTCGGGACTGAATATTCCGAAAGTCTGCTCGATGGCGCTTTCCATGTTGTCGGAAAGGCTCTCCCGTGTGGAGGTATATTGTCCGGGGAATTCCGGCTCCGGAAATTCCTGCGGCCTGTTAAAAAGCTGTTCGAAGGCGTTGGCGGAAAACTCCTTGCCCAGACGGGAACCGTTATATACCTCACGGTTCCTGTGGTCTATGAAGGTCACGCCGTAGATGCGGCCTTCCTCGTTTTCCCTGAACACCACATCAATGCCCTTTTCCCCGAGCAGCCGGATGAAATCTTCCCGGTTTCCACGGCAGCCGTGCATGGCCAGCGTGACGGCATCATGGATTTTCGGCTGCCACTTCCGGTTTCTGAAGTCACGGACATTGACGGCAATCCTTTTTTCTATCCCTTCGTAGCCGAAGCGCTTGCCGATGAGCGAAGACTTGATGGGCGTACATACCGGCATGCCCGCATCGTCCGTCAGGGTATATACGATGCCGTTGTAAGGTGAGCCTTCAAATTCTCCCCGAACCTGTTTGGCCTCGATGTTGAAGCATGAGAGCATGGCACTGAACTCCCCGAATGTCTGGAAGCGGTAGGCGGTGAAAATGCTCTTTAGGATATTGCCGACCTGACGTTTTACGCCCCCGTCCCGGTAGTCCGCCTTCTTGAGATACGGTTCCAGCAGTTCGTTCCGCTTGTCGGCCACAGGCTTGAGCCCGAATCTGTTTTCCAGTTCCCGGCAGGCTTTCATCGAACGGTTCCATTCGTATGCGTCACTGATTTTTTCGCCGTTCTCCTTCACGCAGGTGGAGACAATATGGACATGCCTGCGGTCGATGTCCTCGTGCAGATAGACGATGTAGGGCTGGTCGCCGTAGCCCATCTTCTGCATATACTCGCGTGCCAGTTCTGCGAACTGCCCGTCCGTGAGGCGGTCGTCCACCGATGGGTTCAGGGAGATATGCAGTACCGGCTTCTCCGTGTTCCTGTTGGCGGCGAGATAGCTCTCGAAAGCCCACAGCGTCTGCTGCATGACATTGTGGGGATTTCCGGTGAGGTCGGTAATCATGCGGTTGCCCGCGATGATACGGGCGGTTGCCTCGTCCACTTTACGCTGGTTGTAGATGACCGCCCCGTAGAGCGATACACCCCTGTTGATCTTAGCCACCATTCTGCTGTTCCTCCTTCTTTCTTTTTATAAGGTATTCCTCCTCGAACTCCCGTGTAAGCATGATGATCCGCTTGCTCAGCACCACCAGGTCGATGGTAGCCTTCTCCAGATTACGGAGCAGGGCGAACGCCCGTTTCTCGCCGAAATTGGACTTGACTGCCTTCACTGTCTGGTTGTAGTTGTTGCCGATGGCCTGAAACTGGTGATAGAAATTTGTAAGTCTGATGTAGTAGTCCATCGCAGCCTTGTCGATTCTGACGACCTTCATTTCACGTCCGAAAATCATCGCTTTGATGAACTTGGAATGCTGTTTCAGTCCAGATTTCTGGAACAGGATTTCAAAGTGGCCGTTCTCTTCCGAGTTCAGCCGTACCACATAGCGGTGTACCGCCGGGTCTGTTTTCGGCTTCCGTCCCGCACCTTTTCTTGTCTTTCTTTTACTGTTTTCTTCCATACGCATTGAGATTTTCTGTTCTGTTTCTTCCGTCATGGATTTCCGACTTTGGAGGAAATCCCTCCCGAGCCTTCAGGCGAGCGGCAAGTTTGTTTTGAGTGCCCGAATTTATTTCGGGTGCCTCAAAACACAACTTGCTATGTTCGCTTGAACATGAATTTTCCTTCGTAAAATTGGCTGTCGCCGTTCCCCTCAGAGAGAAGCATCCGAAAACTCCGTTCGTCGTGCGTCCATAGACCTTTCTGGTGCAAAGTTAGACAGGTGTATTCTATTGGTAAATAGCGAGTTATATGCTATGTGGTGACATATGATGACATGTATAGTCAGAGGCTTGACAACATGGTGATTATTCCAATTTTTCGCTATTTCTTTGCGGTGTGAACGGTTGGGAATTACCCTCCGATAACGGAATAATGGTCACACTGTCGGTTGCTTCCGTGAACAGTTGGATAGTTGGAAGCAATGTCGGATATGACAGTTAACGGAAGGTCATGACCAATATACCGACCAGTAGCGGTTGGATAGTCGGAAGTATCCGATAACGGTTGCTACGATGGTCGGAACAACGGAAGATTCTGATAGTGCAAACAACCGCTAATGGATAGTTGGAAGGATGCGTTCACGGGATATTGGAAGAGACAGTTAACTTATTTATTAACAATTTAAATTTTAAGTATTATGAGTAAAGAGTGTTTGTTAGTTGCTATCAGCAACCAGAAAGGCGGGGTTGGTAAGTCAGCCCTTACGGTAGTACTCGCCAGCTACCTTCACTATGAGAAAGACCTTAATGTCGCAATCATCGACTGCGACTCACCGCAGCACAGCCTCGTGCGTATGCGTGAGCGTGACAAGAAGGCAATCTCTGCAAGTCCCTATCATCAGCAGCTTGTGGAGAAGCAATGGGAACGCACACAAAAGAAGGCATATCCCATTATCGGCTCTACGGCAGAGAAAGCAAGAGAGGCGGCGGACAAACTTGCCGAGAAGGAGAACTTGGATATTGTATTTGTGGATCTGCCGGGAACGGTGCAATCAACGGGTGTCTTCCGCACCATAGTTAATATGGATTATGTATTGACACCTTCCATTCCCGATTTGATTGTTATGCAGAGTACACTATCCTTTGCCACCACTGTATTGGACTATGCAAAGAGTCAGAAGGATGTTCCTCTCAAAGACATCATCTTCTTCTGGAACAGACTCAAGAAGCGTAGCAATACGGATGTACTGAAGACCTACTCGCAGATTATGGGAGAGTTGAAGCTATCCGTTCTCGACTCCACTCTGCCTGACCTATGCAGGTATGAGAAGGAGATTACCCATGCGAAAAAGTCATTCTTCCGTTGCACGATGTTACCGCCTCCTGCGAAACTTCTTAAGGGCAGTGGTATCGGTGAATTGGCCGATGAGCTGATTGTGAAACTTAAACTGAAATAGTTATGGCTAAGAAGAAAGTAGAAGTCAATGAGGATATGCTCAAAGACATTATGGTCGGTGATATCCCTGTCTTTGGCAGGGAAAGACCGAACTATCAGGAGCCGAAGGTCATTGAGACCGAGGATTCGGATACAGATTCGGACGAAGGCACTGAGGCGGTAGCCTCAAAGCCGAGTACCCCCAAGCCACGAAAGAAGCGTGAGGAAACAAGTACATATAAAGAGAGGTATCTTGTGAATATACCTGCCTCAAACCGCTCGCATGTATATATCAATCGCGAAGTGGCGGACTGCATCAAACGGGTGTTGCCTGTCATTGCTCCCGATATGAGTGTATCAGGTTACATCAGTAATATCCTTGTGGAGCATTTACAGCAGCACTGGGATGAGATTAACGAGTTATATAACAAAGAGTATTACAAACCATTAAAACCATTTTAAGTATGATTGAAACAATAGTAAATATCACAACAAGAGCTTGTTATTTGGTAACAGCAGGCGTTATCGTAAAGTATATCTATAGTCGATTTGTACGACACAAAAATCATCAGGGAACTAATATTCCTATGGTGAAGAAACAGACCATAGTTGCTCTTGTAGAGAATCCTTCGCTATATGAAGATACTTCTTCTGCAAAAGGAATTGATAAAGCGGAATATAAAAAGAGATTCCTTGGTAGTTATATGATGAAAAATCGCGTCCAGGTCTATATTGATAGAAGTAGTCATGAATGTATGAAGCGATTTTTATCAATTGCTGCACCAGATACGAGTATGGCAGGCTATGTCAGTAGAATTATCAAAGACCATATTGCTGAAAATGCTACGACTATCAATAAGATTTTTGAGGATAGTAAAACTAAACTCTTTTAGCTATGGAAGTAAAGATATATTTTGCAGTAAAGGTCTTATGTGCCTTATTCGTATTCTATCATCTGTGGGTGTTCTTGTTTTGCCGTAAGATTTACGGTTTGTGGGACAAACTGCATAACTGGGCACGCATAACCCGTGTCAGATTATGGAAGTACCGAAAGAAACGAATGGCAGAAAAAGCCAAGCGTGAAAGGCGTAAGAAAATATACGGTAAGGATTTGCTTACGGAAAAGCCTAAACCAATCCAAACAGTAATGCCTCAAAAGGTTGAAGAGAGTCCTCCTGTTGATGATGATCCGAATGAGGTAATGGGAAAGTCCAATATCATATATTATAACGATATTGAAGCTGACCGGAAGATTCCGACCCGTTCTTTACCTTTGAAAGAGGTAGAACTGCCTGTAGATAAGGACATCAATCCCGATGATGTAGAGGATAACATCGAACCTCAGAAGGGTTTGACCGAAGAGGATAAGCGTGAGTTGATGGAGCCTGAAGGAGTAATACCTGATCCGGACTTTGACAAGTCCTTAACATATGAGGATATGAACAACCTTGTGGATGTGCTAAACTCAGATAATCCTGACGAGCAGAAGTCTATTCGTGCAGCATCAACCATCCATCATAAGTTGGCTAATACGGTGATATTGGACTTCCTTGTCAATAAGGTAAGCAATGGAGATAAAGTAAATCAGTTGCTCCAAGAATGTTTGGATGCTAATGGAAATCCTCTGCCTAAACGAAGGAAAGCAAGTAAAGTCAAGTCGTTCGATATAAATAAGTATGCTTAGTATTTGTACATGGTTAATGATTTTTATTACTTAAACAATGTTGGCTGGCACTCCGATGTGAATCGTGGTGCCAGCGTTTTTTATGGAGTCCGCTATTTTAATTAACAAGTAAGGCAAGTATCGTAATGCCTCGTGCATTATGATTCTTGCCTTGCTATGTTGTTTAAGCTATAATTACTCTGCTGTTGCTCTTGGAGGAACTTTTCGGAATCGTTCCTGCAACGTTTCGAGGAACTTGAGCAAATCTGCAAACTCCAGAGCCTCTCCATAGATAAAGCTGGAACGCATATCGCTGTAGTCCACCTCATATTTCGGGACAAGTTCTTCACTTGGAACAATCGTAATGGATTCTGGCAGTCCCTTATCATAATCCACATATCCGACATGATAGAATTTCTTTCTATGCTCTACAATGTCATAATAAAGGTTAGAGTCATTCAATGCCTTATCCATATAATCGGTATGTGATAACTTTTCCAAATCATAGAAATGGCGAGACATACGATATGTTCTTGGCTCTTTCTTTTGGTATTCCTCACAAAGCAAAAATGCCTTCTCTAAGAATGTCCTTGCAGGACTCACGGTCTTGATGGTCTGAACAATATCAGAATCAACATCTTCATTCTTATAGACCTGTTCAACCAATGAAGATATGCGTTTCATTTCGTATGGTTCAGCCATAGAAAGGACACTGATTTCAATCTTCACAGTCGGTATTGCATAGGGAGCGTCGCTATTATAGAGTGATGGATATTGAACAAAAATCACAGATGGGTCTTTATCGTGATCCACCTTCTTTAGTTCACCATTTTCATCAACGACTTCATTTTCTGCAAGTACAATCACATCCAACCCTAAATTTGCCAGTTGTTCTTTCAAGTCATCTTTAAATTCACCGAAAAGATAATCCTGAGCCTTTTCTCTGAACTTGTGGATTTGAGTGTTGCTGGTGCAGTTGGCACACGACAGATTCATTTCATTTAAGAAGAAGTCACGACCAAGAGCCAAGTCAATATCTTCACTGAAACGGTCTATAATATCCCAACCTTTACTCAAACTTGTACCGCCTTTGAAAAGTAGATACTCGGAAGCCTTTGTGTGGAACAAGGCGTACAATATGGCTGTTACCCACCAATCTTTCTCCGCTGCGGCTTCATCAATATTCTTTGCTTCCACAACGCCCTGTATCATGGCCTTGCGTTCATCTATCGAAAAGTCTATCCATTTACTCATTGTCAGTATCCGTTTTGAGGTTTCTTTTTATAATTTGTCTTACCCATACCGGTGCCAATAATAGATCGTGTTCAATTGTTTCTGTTTCAGGTGTTGCAGATAATAGTTGAGCAACTCTTTTTTCCACGCTCTCTGTTATATTATCCTCTCCAATGCTACGAAGAGCCTGTACCAATTCGGGCATTAGTTTTCCTTTGTATGCAAAATTTCTTGGAACGCCATGTTTTAATGTTACAGTTCTATTGCCCAATTTCAGAGTTCTTGGAGTTCCTGATGTTATGAAACAAGCATTCATTGGGACTTGTGTGGAAAATCCCAATCTATTAGCAGCGGTTTCACCTGTTGGAAATACTATAGCCTTATCTCTCTTGGCAATCTCCGTTACCAGTTCAAAAGCAGAAGGATATACCACTCCAAATCGTGTTTTTTTTGCCTTAACATATACGCCTTTGGCTATTCGTGTAATCAAACCCTCTTTCTCAAATTGAGCAAGGAGTTTGGTTACATATTCCACATCAAATTGATGGAATGTAGACACAAAAAACACCTCGCCATATCTTGCGTAGGTTATCTTTGCCTTAACTTTATGTTCCACAGTTATTTGCATACGATTTTTAGCCTATTTTAAGTCGGAATAAAAGCGTTTTTTTCCGACCACAAAGGTATGAAAATATTGCGAAGTGACAAAAGAATCCATTGTTTATTTCATTACACCTATACTTTTTGCTCTTTAAGCGGGCAAAAACTTGTGATTTTTGGAAGTTTTCGCCCGCTTAACCCGACAATATAAGGTTGAAATTTCATCCTTCAAACAAGCCTTCTTGTCCCTCTTTTTACCCCAAAATCCACCCTTCAAAAGACCCCAAATATGACATCTGACGACACGTTATGATGCGTATAGACCGATTTGAAAATCAATGGATTAAGTGCTATATATTCGCAGTCGAAATCACTTTTTGTATAACTAAAAAACATTTCGACGTATGAAGAAAAAAGTATTATTCGCAGCAGCATTTATGCTTGCAACAGTAGGTGCTTACGCACAGGGTAACGGTATCGCAGGTATCACCGAGGCTACCAACATGGTAACATCGTATTTCGACCCCGGTACCAAGTTGATTTACGCAGTGGGAGCCGTAGTCGGTCTTATTGGTGGCGTGAAGGTCTATTCGAAGTTCTCTTCGGGCGACCCCGACACCTCGAAGACCGCAGCCTCTTGGTTCGGTGCCTGTATCTTCCTCATTGTAGCCGCCACTATTCTCCGTTCATTCTTCCTCTAATATGGCGGTCTATCAAATCAACAAAGGGATTGGTCGTAGCCCCGAGTTCAAGGGGCTACGCAGCCAATACCTCTTCATCTTCGCCGGCGGTCTGCTTGCCATACTCATTGCCTTTATGGTGCTGTATATGGCAGGCGTGAATCAATGGATATGTATCGCACTGGGAGTCATCTCCGCTTCGGTACTTGTCTGGGCGACCTTCCACCTCAATGCCAAGTATGGCGAGTGGGGCTTGATGAAGATGCAGGCTGCAAAGAACCATCCCCGCTACATCATCAACCGCAAGCGATTCTTGCGATTGATTATTCCTAACCTCAAAAACAGAAAGTCATGAGAAATGTAATGAAAGCAGCTACCCTCGAAAGCAAGTTCCCGATTCTGTCGGTTGAGCACGACTGCATCATCAGCAAGGATGCCGACATCACGGTCTGCTATCGTGTGGAGCTTCCCGAACTCTTCACCGTCACACAGGCGGAGTATGAGGCGATACACTCGGCATGGGCCAAGGCGGTCAAGGTCTTGCCGAACTACAGTATCGTGCATAAGCAGGACTTCTTCATTGAGGAGAGCTACACCCCCGAGTTGCAGAAGGAAGACCTCAGTTTCCTCAGCCGCTCTTTCGAGCGACACTTCAATGAGCGTCCTTACCTGAAGCATACTTGTTATCTGTTCCTCACCAAGACCACCAAGGAGCATAGCCGCACAACCAGCAGTTTCAATGCCCTTACCCGTGGCTTCATTATCCCGAAGGAGATGCAGGACAAGGAGGCGGTGAGCCGATTCCTGGAGTGTTGCGAGCAGTTCGAGCGTATCATCAACGACAGCGGATTCATCACGCTCACACGTCTTACGGGCGATGAGATTACAGGCACGGAGTCAACTGCGGGCATCATCGAGAAGTATTTCTCGCTCTCGCAGGAGGATACCACCTGCTTGCAGGACATCACCCTCGGAGCTGGCGAGATGAAGATTGGTGACAACTACCTCTGTCTGCATACGCTCTCCGATCCCGAAGACCTGCCGACAAGCGTAGCCACCGACAGCCGTTACGAGCGTCTCTCGACAGACCGTAGCGATTGTCGCCTCTCGTTTGCCGCACCTATCGGGGTGTTGCTCACCTGCAACCACATCGTGAACCAGTACCTCTTCATAGATGACTCTGCGGAGATGCTGCGTAAGTTCGAGCAGACAGCACGCAATATGCACTCGCTATCGCGTTACAGCCGCTCAAACCAGATTAACCGCGAGTGGATTGAGGAGTACCTGAACGAGGCACACAGCCAGGGGCTGACGGCTATCCGTGCCCACTGCAATGTCTTCGCGTGGAGCGATGACCGAGAGAAACTCAAGCGTGTGAAGAACGATGTAGGCAGTCAGCTCGCCTTGATGGAGGCCAAGCCCCGACACAATACAGTGGATACGCCTACCTTGTTCTGGGCTGCTATCCCCGGCAATGCAGGCGATTTCCCTGCCGAGGAGTCCTTCTACACCTTTATCGAGCAGGCACTATGCCTCTTTATCGAGGAGACCACAGGACAGGATTCACTCTCTCCGTTCGGTATGCGTATGGTGGACCGCTTGACGGGCAAGCCTATCCATCTGGATATTTCGGATTTGCCTATGAAACGTGGTATCATCACCAACCGCAACAAGTTCATCCTTGGTCCTTCGGGCAGTGGAAAGTCCTTCTTCACCAACCATATGGTAAGACAGTATTACGAGCAAGGTACGCATGTGCTGCTTGTCGATACGGGTAACTCTTATCAGGGGTTGTGTAACCTTATCAATGCCCGTACAGGTGGCGAGGACGGTATCTACTTCACCTACGAGGAGAGTGATCCGATAGCCTTCAATCCTTTCTATGTCGAGGACGGTGTGTTCGACATTGAGAAGAAGGAGTCCATCAAGACGCTTATCCTCACCCTGTGGAAAAGGGATGATGAGCCACCGACGAGAGCCGAGGAGGTGGCGCTCTCCAATGCCGTGAACCTTTTCTTGGAGCGTATCCGTGCAGACAAGAGCATCAAGCCCTCGTTCAATACCTTCTATGAGTTTATCCGTGACGAATATCAGGATATTCTCAAGGAGAAGCGTACACGCGAGAAGGACTTCGATGTGTGGGGATTCCTCAATGTCCTGGAGCCATACTACAAGGGTGGCGAGTATGATTTCCTATTGAACTCCGACAAGCAGTTAGACCTCTTGAACAAGCGGTTTATCGTCTTCGAGCTGGATAACATCAAGGACAACAAGGTACTCTTCCCGATAGTGACCATCATCATTATGGAGACCTTCATCAACAAGATGCGTAGGCTGAAGGGCATCCGTAAGATGATTCTCTTGGAGGAGGCGTGGAAAGCCATCAGCAAAGAGGGCATGGCCGAGTATCTGAAGTACCTCTTCAAGACCGTGCGTAAGTTCTTCGGAGAGGCTGTTGTGGTCACTCAGGAGGTCGAGGATATCATATCATCTTCGATTGTCAAGGGCACCATCATCAACAACAGCGACTGCAAGATTCTTCTCGACCAGCGTAAGTATGTGAACAAGTTCGATGAGATACAGGCTTTGCTCGGACTTACCGACAAGGAGCGTGCACAGATTCTCTCCATCAACCTCTCCAATGCTCCCGGCAGGAAGTACAAGGAGGTGTGGATAGGTCTTGGCGGAGCACAGTCGGCAGTCTATGCCACAGAGGTATCTCCTGAAGAGTACTACTGCTACACTACCGAGGAGACCGAGAAGCTGGAGTTGCAGCGGCTCACCGAGAAGTTGGACGGTAATATCGAACTGGCCATCAAGCAGCTTGCCGAGAGCAAGCGAAGCAAGTAACCCTTTTTATCAACCATTAAACATTTGAAGTATGTATAGTAACTTAAAATCAGACGAAAAGAGACGCCAGGAGGTCATCTCGTGCCTCTATTGGTCACTGATGCAGAATTGGAACATTCCGCAGTCGATGCAGGATTACTTCGGACTTACGGAAGATTACCGTCTGTATCATCAGTTGGAGGATATGGATCCTGCAATCTATCGGCAGAAAAGAGCAACGGGAGAGATACCTGATGTGCTTGAGGTGGATGCAAGGCTGACACGAGCCGTGGAGAAGATCTTCGAGAGTATCTGTGAACGACCTCCCGTGCCTTATCTCAACAAACTGAATGATGAGTTGGAGAAGCTGGGGCAGATTGCACATTTCCCCGACAATGTTCACGACACCATCCATATCCGTCCCGATTTCCTTGCCAAGTACGGTATTGACAGGAAGGCTTCTTCGGAAGAGTGTTCTGCCAAGGCTGAAAAGGCATATCGTGAACTCGATGCCCGCTTTGTCAGGATGACAGGCAGAAGACCTTATGCTGATGAGCTTTTCAACGGAATGAAGAAGAGGCAGAGCGACTCTTCCGAGGAGAGACCGTCCCGAAAGCAGCATATCCGACAGAAACCCAAATCAAGAGGTCGCAAGATGGGACTGTGATTTCAGTAAGACAATGATTAAGTATTCACCCTTTAATTCGTAACAGTATGAGATTGAAAATTTTTATACTCTGTCTGGTGGCTCTCTTTGTCAGCCAGACATCGAGGGCGCAGTGGGTGGTGACAGACCCCGGCAACCTCGCACAAGGCATCATCAATGCCACGAAGAACATCGTGCATACATCCTCTACGGCAAGTACGATGATTCAGAACTTCCAGGAGACAGTAAAGATCTATAAGCAGGGCAAGGAGTACTACGATGCTCTGAAGAAGGTGAAGAACCTTGTCCGCGATGCACGCAAGGTACAGCAGACCATCCTGCTTGTGGGCGACATTACCGACATCTATGTAAACAGCTTTGAGCGTATGCTGAACGACCCCTATTTTACGGTGGAGGAACTCAGTGCCATAGCTTTGGGATATACGAAACTGCTCGAAGAGAGTGCCCACCTCTTAAATGACCTTAAATCGGTTGTCAATGAGAACGGACTCTCGATGAGCGACAAGGACCGTATGGATATCATCGATAAGTGTTACAGCGAGATGCTCCAATACCGTGGGCTTGTGCAGTATTACACCAACAAGAACATCGGGGTGTCTTACCTCAGAGCGAAGAAGCAGAACGATGTTGACCGTGTGATGTCCCTCTACGGCTCGCCGAGTGAACGCTATTGGTAAATCTGAAATCCTACGACTATGGTACTATTAGCAGTAAACTTTGAAAATCTGCATCAGATACTCCAGAGTCTGTATGAGGATATGATGCCCCTCTGTTCGCAGATGACGGGTGTCGCCAAAGGACTTGCCGGATTGGGTGCTCTCTTCTATGTCGCCTATCGTGTCTGGCAGTCGTTGGCAAGAGCCGAGCCTATAGATGTCTTTCCGCTCCTGCGTCCCTTTGCTCTCGGATTGTGTATCATGTTCTTTCCGACATTGGTGTTGGGCACACTCAACAGCGTAATGTCGCCCATCGTGACGGGAACGCACAGAATCCTTGAAACGCAGACCTTCGATATGAACGAGTATCGTAGGCAGAAGGACAAGCTGGAATTTGAGGCGATGAAACGCAATCCCGAAACAGCCTACCTTGTGGATAAGGAGTCCTTTGACAACAAGCTCGATGAGTTGGGTGCGTTGGATGCGATTGAGGCTTGCGGAATGTATGTGGATCGTGCGATGTACAATATGAAAAAGGCTGTTCAGAACTTCTTCCGTGAACTGTTGGAACTGATGTTCAATGCCGCAGCCCTTGTCATAGACACGCTGAGAACATTCTTCCTCATCGTCCTCTCGATACTCGGACCTATATCCTTTGCGATAGCCTGTTGGGACGGATTCCATGCCTCACTCACGCAGTGGTTTGTCCGATACATAAGCATCTATCTGTGGCTACCTGTGAGCGACCTTTTCAGCAGCGTGCTTGCACGCATACAGGTACTGATGCTACAGAAGGACATCGAGCAACTGTCTGATCCCAACTTCATCCCTGACGGGTCAAATGCGGTCTATATCACCTTCCTCATTATCGGCATCATCGGATATTTCACCATTCCGACAGTGGCCAACTGGATAATCCAGGCAGGCGGCGGTGCAGGTAACTATGGCAGGAACGTAGCCCAGACAGCGAGCCGCACGGGATCGATTGCAGCAGGTGCGACAGGTGCCGCCATCGGCAACATCGCAGGAAGATTACTTAAACGATAACCTATTAAACAGTATTCAAATGGAATTCAAATCATTTAAAAACATCGAGACCGGCTTCAGACAGATACGTTTCTTCGGCATTGCCTACCTCTTTGTCTGTGCTTCACTTGTGGGCTTCTCGCTTTGGAAGGCATACAGCTTTGCCGAGGCACAACGACAGAAGATATATGTCCTTGACGAGGGCAAGTCGCTGATGCTGGCTCTCTCGCAGGACTTGGAGCAGAACCGTCCTGTGGAAGCAAGGGAGCATGTGAAGCGTTTCCACGAACTATTCTTCACGCTTGCACCCGACAAGAGTGCCATCGAGGGTAATATCCAGAGGGCAATGTTTCTGAGCGACCGCTCGGCATATGAGCACTACAGCGACCTTGCGGAGCAGGGGTATTACAACCGTATCATCTCAGGCAATGTATCGCAGCGTATCGAGGTAGATAGCATAAGCTGCAACTTCAACCACTATCCCTACGAGGTGGTGACATACGCAAGGCTATCCATCATCCGCGAGAAGAGTATCACCGAACGAAGCCTTGTAACCAAAGGGCGACTGCTCAACTCCACACGCAGCGACAACAACCCTCACGGATTCATCTTCGAGGCGTTCCGTGTGGTGGAGAACAAGGACCTGAGAGTCTATGACAGATAACCCAATTATTCACCATTAACATTTACAGCGATGAAAAAGTACATTCAGAAAATCAAGGATTCAATCAACAAGTCTTGGAACAACAAGGCATCGAAGACCAAACGCCTTATCATCTACGGCCTCTTGCTGGCGTATATGGGAGTGGCCCTTTATGTCATCTTTATGCCTGCTCCCGATTACAGATATGAGGAGTATGTCAGAAGTGAGCCGCCTGCCACCAATCTGATTATCGAGGAGGAGGCAACTCCTGCCGACAGCCTCTCGGATGAGAAGATACGGGAGATGGAAGAGTTCTTTAACCAATTTAATTCAGAGAGCTATGAGTAACGATGCAAATGCTCTGAAAAGAAAGGAGCAAATCAAGAAAATTCTTGTGTATGGCGGAATGGTTATGCTATGCCTTGTATCATTCTACTTCATCTTCAAGCCATCGAAGGAGCAGGTGCAGGCGGAACAGCAGAAGGTAGGCTTCAACGCCGAACTTCCCGATCCGCGAGGTGCAGGCATCGAAGCGGATAAGATTGCAGCCTACGAACTGGAGGATATGCGTGTCAAGCAGGAGCAGAAGATGCGTACCCTTGAGGACTTTACGGCAATGACCACCGATGACGAGGAGGAAGAGGTGGTCGAGATACCCGAGGAACCGAGATATACAGGTGGTGGCTCATCCTATCGAAGTGGCAGTAGCAGTCGGAGCAACTCGTTCTCTACATCCACATCTGCCTACAACGACATCAATGCTACGCTCGGCAGTTTCTACGAAGAGCCGCGTGAGGATCCTGAAAAGGAGGCTCTGAAAGTGGAACTTGAGGAGCTGAAGCAGTCGATGGCACAGCAGCAGAACAGCCAGCCGACATATGCCGACCAGGTGGCACTTTTGGAGAAGTCATACGAGCTTGCAGCGAAGTATATGCCCGGAGGTACTGCTGCAACCTCCGAGGGCGCAGCCGAGGAGGTGGAGACCACCACACGAAGTGGCAAGGCGAAGGCACAGCCCGTAGGTCATGTAACGACTCCCGTAGTGTCGGCACTCGCTCAACCTGTAAGCGACTCGGTGATGATAGCACGGATGGCACAATCCGTAGGCAGTGGCTTTCACACTGCGGTAGGCGAAGCACCGAAGCAGACAGCACGTAACACCATCAAGGCGTGTGTGCATGGCGACCAGACGATCATCAGCGGTCAGAGTGTGCGGCTCAGGCTCTTGGAGGCGATGCGTGTCGGAAAGTATGTACTGCCACGAAACACCCTCATCACGGGTGAAGGCAGCATCAAAGGCGAAAGGCTCGACATCGAGATTCTTCAGGTGGAGCATAACGGAACGATCATTCCCGTAGAACTTACCGTCCACGACAATGACGGACAGGCGGGAATCTTCATACCCGGCTCCATGGAGGCGAGTGCGGCAAAGGAGATGGCGGCAAATCTGGGACAGAACCTCGGAACGAGCATATCCATCACCAACCAGTCTGCCGGAGACCAACTGCTATCCGAAGTAGGTCGCGGTGCCATACAGGGCGTGTCGCAGTACATCTCCAAGAAGATGCGTGAAGAGAAGGTACACCTCAAATCAGGATATACACTGATGCTTTATCAAAACAATCAATAACCTATTAAAACATTAAAGACATGAAAAAGATTTTTGTAATGCTTGCCCTCACGATGGGCGTTGTAAGTGCCAATGCACAGTCGGTTGATTCAACCGCAGTAACTAACACAGTAGCCGGTGATGTTACCCTCACTACGGACATCTATCCGCAGCAGGAGGATGGTGACATCTATCACGGGCTGACAAAGAAGCTGACCTTTGACCGTATGATACCGCCTTACGGCTTGGAGGTGACATATGACAAGACCACTCACATCATCTTCCCTGCGGCAGTACGCTATGTCGATCTCGGCTCGCCTAACCTTATTGCAGGTAAGGCCGATGGCTCGGAGAATGTGATTCGTGTGAAGGCTACGGTAAAGAACTTCCGCGATGAGACCAATATGTCGGTGATTACCGAGAGCGGCAGTTTCTACACCTTCAATGTGAAGTACTCGGATGAGCCTCTGCTCCTGAATATCGAGATGAAGGACTTTATTCACGATGGCAGTGAGGTAAACCGTCCCAACAATGCTCTCGACATCTATTTGCAGGAGCTTGGCAGTGAGTCGCCGAAGTTGGTACACCTTATCAGCAAGGCTATCCACAAGGACAACAAACGCCACATCAAGCACATCGGCTGCAAGGCGTTCGGCATCCAGTATCTGTTGCGTGGACTCTACACCCACAATGGTTTGCTCTACTTCCATACGCAGGTGAAGAACACATCGAATGTACCATACGAGGTGGACTTTGTGACCTTCAAGATTGTGGATAAGCAGGTGATGAAGCGTACAGCCATTCAGGAGCAGGTCATCTTCCCTCTGCGTGCCTATGACTATGCCACAACCGTTGCGGGCAACAAGGATGAGCGTACTGTATTTGTGTTCGACAAGTTCACCATCCCTGCCGACAAGGTGCTTGTGGTGGAGATGCACGAGAAGAGCGGTGGCAGACACCAGACCTTCACCGTGGAGAGTGAGGACATCGTAAGAGCAAAGGTAATCAACGAACTTAAAGTGAAGTAACCATGAAAAAGTATCTGTTTCTACTTGTCGCAGTCGTATCGCTTGCCCTGTCATCAGGGCAGGCATACGCCCAGCGTTATCTCCCGAAGATGATGGGTGTGGAACTCAGAGGCGGCTTTGTAAACGGCTCGAAATCTCCGCTCAACTACTACACGGGAATAGCGATGTCGGGATATACCAAGAAGGCTAACCGCTGGGTGGTCGGTGCAGAATATCTGCTCAAGAACTACGACTATCGTGGTACATCCATTCCTCGTGCCCAGTTCACAGCCGAGGGCGGTTACTATCTGAAGTTCTTGTCCGATCCCACAAAGACCTTCTTCCTCTCCATCGGTGGCTCTGCATTGGCAGGCTACGAAACGGTGAATTGGGGCGATAGATTACTACACGACGGCTCTACGCTGCTTGCCAAGGATGCCTTCATCTATGGCGGTGCCATCACCCTTGAATTGGAGAGTTATATAACAGACCGTATTGTCCTGCTTGCCAATGTGCGTGAGCGTGTCCTCTGGGGAGGCTCACTCGGCAAGTTCAGCACTCAATTCGGCTTAGGTGTCAAATTTATAATCAATTAAAAGCGTTATGAAAAAGTTATTTTCCTATATGATGGTTTGCGGTGCCATGATGACCGCTGTATTAGGCTTCACATCTTGCGAGGATGACCTCGATGTTCAGCAAGCCTATCCTTTTAAGGTTGAGACAATGCCTGTACCCAAGCGATTGGTACAGGGCGAGACAGCAGAGATACGCTGTGAGATTGTCCGTGAGGGGTATTTCTCCGATACTCGCTACACAATCCGTTACTTCCAGCCCGATGGCGAGGGTACATTGAGAATGGATGACGGTATGGTGTTACTCCCGAATGACCGCTATCCGCTTGACAGAGATGTGTTCCGTCTGTACTATACCTCAGAGTGTGAAGACCAGCAGACGATAGATGTCTATTTCGAGGATAACCACGACCAGCTCTATCAGCTCACATTCACATTCAATAATGAGGCGAAGGAGGAAGAGGATACCACAGAGGGTAACACGATTACTCCCATAGGAACTATCGTCTCTCCAATCAACATCAATCCTTAAACAACGGTGGCAGGCACTCGCTTGTCGGGTGTCTGCCGCCATAACCAATCACTAAAAGAGAATCTATGAGAATAAAATTGATGATTATTTGTCTGACCTTGCTTTGTGGATATGCCAAGGCACAGACACGTGGCGGCGACTCATCGCCACCACTACCCAAGGAGATTTCTGCGGAACTGTTCGATAAGGCGGTAGCACTTATCAAGGAGTTTGAGGGGTGGCACTCGGCAAAACACTATCCATACATCGGTTATGGTCATAAACTGCTTCCACACGAAAACCTGACAGCCGATATTACCGAGGAACAAGCGGATTCGTTACTCAGAGCCGACCTATTGGAGCGATACAAGTATTTCCGACAGTATGGGAAAGATGCTCTGTTGCTGACGGTTTTGGCTTACAATGTCGGCCATAGCAGATTGTTAGGATATGGTAAACGCCCGAAGAGTAACCTTATCAAGAAAATCGAGTCCGGCGACAGAGATTTTTACGAAGAGTATATCTCGTACCGTTGCTACAAAGGCAAGCCTATTCCCAGCATCGAACGCCGCAGAAAAAGAGAGTTTCAATTGCTGTATATCCCGTAGCCGTTATTTAAAGAGCCTTCCCTTAAGCAATTGAGTGGAGGCTCTTATTGTATCATCTTAAACCAAATCACATTATGGCAACAATTAAAGTAAAACTACGTCCATCATCAGTCGCAGGGCGTGCAGGAACTGTATATTATCAAGTGACTCATCGTAGAGCGACACAACAGATAACAACCAATATCCGATTGCAGCCTGACGAATGGGATGCAATAGGTGAACAGGTTGTTGTAAGTGTTGCAGACAAGAGCATTATTCAGAATCGTATAGATAGTGATATTGCACTATTGAAACGAATTGTCAAAGACTTGGATAATAGCGGAGTAACCTATTCGGTTGGAGATATTATCAAACGCTACAAGTCTCCAGAATGTCATGTGTCTGTATTGGACTTTATGAAGAATCAGATACGGTTGATGCGTAATGCCAATCGTTTGGGTACAGCCCTGAACTATGAGAAAACGATGAAAAACTTCGCCGAGTTTCTTGGTGGAGTCAACTTGCCGTTTTCGGCAATGACGGAACAACTTATTGCGGACTACAATGCCTTCCTTGTGCAGCGAGGGATGGTTAGGAACTCTATTTCATTCTATATGCGTATAATGCGTGCCGTTTACAACAAGGCAGTTAGACACAAGTTTGTTGAACAATCACATCCGTTTACAGAGGTTTATACTGGTATAGATCGTACCCGCAAGCGTGCTGTTTCAGAGTCTGTAATATCGCAGTTATATAAACTGAAATTAACAGAAGATACTCCTCTTGCACTTGCAAGGGATATATTTATTTTCAGCTATTGTACCCGTGGAATGGCATTCGTAGATATTGCCTATTTGAAGAAAGAAAACATTCAAAACGGAGTGATATGTTATGCCCGTCGCAAAACGGGACAATTATTGAGTGTGCGTCACTACTGTCCCGTAAAAGTTGATAAATAGTTCTTTGAAATTATTGATATATAGTCAATTACGTGGTTTCTTGAGATGAAACGGACTTGATTTTGCAACTTTGCAGTCTAATACAAATGGC
>JAJXBQ010000228.1:0-5273 GCA_021640525.1 Segatella copri | reverse complement strand
TAAAGGTATAACCAAAAAGAAAGAATAAAATGGCAAATAAAATGTCTTTATGTATCATCAAATACACCTATACTCGATATGTAGGGGTGGATATCGAAAAATATACTCGGGGACTATTCGAGTATGTGAAGGAAGAGTTTGGGGAGTTTCGACCACAAATGTCAGAGCCTGGAACTATACCTGATATGCCAGACTATCTGGACATCGTGCTCTGCAAAAAGGACGGAAGTATCTTCTACGAAATGGATATCCAAAGACGTGCCATCAACATCCCGCATGATTGTCAAATGGATGGATTAGTATTGGAAATCTTTATCCAGAACTGCGATGGCACGAGATACAAAAAAAGACATGCATATCCCAAGCCTTGGTGTAACCATAAAGCTAACGGCAAGTCGGGCATGAGAAAACTGAAAATTCATAAAACTATCAGCAAAAGGCATCTTAACAATCAAGAAGGCAAAGACTCTGAAGGCATCAGAATACCTGAACTTAGATCTCAGATTCTCAAGTTTCATAAATTCTTAAAATAACCATCCCATGACATACGAAGAATTCAAGCAATTGGCTGAACATCCACAGCATCGGGATGTTCCTGCCATCTTCAAGCTCGAAGTATTAGAAACAGAAGAGCTGGAGGAGAAAAAGCGTTCACATTATCCGAAATATAAGGTGAACACCTATTGTCCGCAAGCCTTCACTACAACTTTGGAGGAGGCAGAGAGACTGATGCACCAGGATGTCCTTTACCGCAAGAAGATGAAGGAGGAAGACGACTATCCGCTGGATACCTTCTGCTATTATATCTCGGAGATTCCGCTGGGACTGTTGCACTACGACCGCGAATGTCTTTCGGAAAGGATGTATGATGGGGAAGGAAAACTGATCGACCAGTCTTACTGCTGTTCGCGTTTCAGCATTTACTATCCCGGAGTCTGCGATTTGCCTGCATACGACCGTCATCCTGACGAGACCTTCCGAGGCAGAAGCGCTGAACAGATCAGATTCAAGAAGAGTGACATCGTGGAAGTATATCGTGGCGATGAGGTGAAACTTGCCATCGTTGTCGGTACTCCGCTTACCACGGAATGGATCTGGGAGAGAAACCAGGCTGCCAAGGATAAAAGGGGATTGGATAAACTGCCATACGATGAAACGGATGACAGCTATACCGTGATAGATGGTCCCGGCTACGAATACCACGACCACGTTCCGTCGCTGTATGTCTTCGCCCCTCACTATCATGTGCCGCTCTATCTTCAGAGACGATTCAAGGGGTATTTGGAAAAGGCTGAGAAAAAGCAGAAAGAAGAGGAGGAGAAAGACAGGATCTTCCGCCAGGCTCACGATTGCTGCTTCAGCAACAAGGAACAGATAGAGAAGTCTGAAAAGTGCGGTTGTTTCTTCTGCGGCGAAATCTTCTCGCCATCTGAAATCACGAATTACCTCCCTGATGAGCCGCCTACAGCCGAATGTCCCTTCTGTTATACCGACTCCGTAATAGGTGATGCCTCCGGCTTCCCTATCACCAAGGAATTCTTGAAGAAAATGAAGAAGAGATGGTTCTAGGCAAAATAAGGAAAATCGCCCTAAGATGAGACTTCCATCCATCATACCGTCAGGAGACTGTAAATCCTTGAAGTTAGCACATAAAAACGGGTACACTATACCAAAATTAAAAAAATCTTTTAATTTGCTTGGTTGTTTAGAGAAAAAAACGTAATTTTGCTGCTGTAAATTGATGAATGTTTTTAAAAAGGAGTAAGTATGAATACATTAGCAATAAACGAGCCTCAATTGCTGGTAACAGTATCAGATCCAGCAATGCTGACAAAATTGAAGAACGCTATCAAAATGCTGAATGGCGTTAGTTCTATTTCTGTCATGAAACCAAAGAAAACAAATCTAGAACTTGCCGAAGAAGACAAGGAGAAAGGCAGAGTTACCCATTGGAATTCTGTTGATGAAATGTTTGATACTATCTTAGGGGAATAATGTATAAACTTGACACTACTAAGAGATTTGACAAAGCTTTAAAACTTTGCAAAAAGCGCGGCTATCCCATAGAAGACCTACGAAAAGCCATAACCATTCTGGTAGAAAAAGGATGCCTGCCGAAAGAATATAAGCCACATATTCTTCACGGAAATCACGAAGGAGAATGGGAGGCTCATATAAAACCTGACTGGCTGCTAGTATGGGAACAGAATGATGAGGAGTTAACGCTCCTCATGCTGACTACAGGCACACATTCCGACGTTTTTGGTAAAACAAGAAGATAATATAAAACATAAATCCCCAACCTGTTGAAGTTTGCAGATTGGAGATTTACATTTCCAAAAATCATGAAGGAGTGATTCACTCTCCTATCACATTTTATGAAGGAGCACCTACTTTTCAACTGATTTTAAAGGATGATATCCCTATCACATGGGGGCAGTATCAGTTCCCAAAAAGGACATAAAAAAATGCGACAGTACCGCCCTAACTACCTGTTTTTTATACAGTTAAAGGGGTGCTATTAATAAAAAAGAAGCAGGATGGAAGACTGGTCCACCCTGCTATTTTTATTAGAATACCTTTACAAAACGGTCGATATCGATAGAAAGGCCTACCGTGAAGGTGCGACCGGTGGTCATCGCCGAACTCCAATAATAGTTCTTAGGCGTATAACCGAAAAGATTATCTACCGTGAAATTCAGATTGACGGCATCCAGGAATCGCTGCTGAAGCGTGAACTTCCACAACTGATAACTGCTGTCATGCTTCTTGATGTTCGTATCAGGAGCAGACAGGTATCTGCCTGACAGAGCGGCATTGATGCGATAGAACGAACAGAGCTGACGATCGTAGTCGAGACGCCAGGTTGCAGAATGCGGACGAGGCTGGGAGAACTGGGAATCTACGCTTCTGCCACCCACATGGAGATAACTGTAGTCGAGTTTCACACCGAGTCCCATATCCGAACGGTACTGGGCACTGAAGTCGATGCCGCTCACCTCTACTCCATCCTCGTTGCAATAACGCGAAGCCACATCCGGCTGACCGGTTCCCGGGGTATAATCGGCATAATCCTCGGTAGTGATGCGCTTATCATACTTATTATAATAGCCCATCAGGGTAAGACTATACTGACCGGTAAAGAAGCCAGCATTCTTCACCCTTCCGGTATGCTCCAGCGCCAGGTTGTAGTTGTCGCTCTTCTCCGGCTTCAGATCCGGATTACCGTAAATCATCTGCATACCTGCCATATCAAAGTTCATATACATCTCCTTGAGCGTTGGGGCACGGAATCCGCCGGCATAGTTGGCACGGATGGAGAAACCCTTCCACTTGGTCATCAGAGCCAGACGACCGGTAGTAGCATGCTGGCTGGATGCAGAGAAGTAATCATGACGAAGACTTGCCACGATGTTCAACCACTGCAAAGGATTGTAATCGAACTGGGCGAAGGCATCACATGAATTCTGATTCTTTGATTCATTATCCTCAAACTGATAGGTGGTAAGATAATCGTTCAGGAAATCTGCACCTACCGTCAATGTATTCTTGCCGAAGATATGGGAATAGAGGGCACGGACGGTGTTCTGACGGTTGGTATAATCGTGGTCGTGAGTACGCTCATCATTCACATATCGAGCCTTGTCATACTGGTCGAAGCCGTAAGAAATCTCCAGATTATCATTCTCCGAAAGATTCATCACGGTTTTCAGTCCGGCAGAATAATCCATGTAATGATCATCATAGTTGCTGCGCTTGCTGATACGATTGAAATAACCGCCACGACCTATCAGTTTTACCTTATCAGAGAGCTTGTAGGTAAGACGCTCCTTCACATTGAAGGTCTCTCCACCATAGATATGGAGGATGTTGGATTCTGTATCGAAAGGACTGGTGAGCTGAACCTCATCCGATGTGGTGCGCTGGATGCTGGTCTGCGAATTCCATTTTCCGGCATTGAAGCTGAAGCTTCCACCGTGGCGCCACTCCTTGTTGAAGTCGTTGTAGCGGGTATTGACATTGGCAGTCCAAGGTTCGCTGTTTTCACGGGAGATGATATTGACAACTCCGGCTACGGCATTGGCGCCATAGAGCGCCGAAGCAGCACCCTTTACTATCTCGATACGTCCTACATTATCCAAGTTCAGACGACTATAATCTACATTATCCATGGTTTCACCAGCCAATCGCTCGCCATCTACGAGGAAGAGCACGGCATTTCCACCGAAACCATTCATATTGAGAGAAGTCTCCTGATTCATGGCATAGCCGAATTCCAGACCCGGCATCTGCTCGGTGAGGAGGTCCTGGATATTGGTAGCATCAGCTATCTTGATATCATTGGCGGTAATCAGACGGGTTACCACAGGAGCATCCTTCAAAGCCTTCGGAGTTCGGGTTGCAGTAACTACCACCTGATCGAGGGCTGTAGCATCCGGTTGAAGGCGAAGCACATGCTGCTCACCTTTTCTCTCATCCGCTTTCAGTACGAAAGTCTGAGTCTGATAGCCCACAAAGCTCACCTTCACTCTCACCGCTCCATCCTTGCTGTAAGGAATGCGGAAATATCCGTCTTCATCAGTTGTTACCCCACTCTTTGCATGCAAAATTTGGACGGTAGCACCCGCCAGAGGTGCGCCCGAATCATCGAGCACCCTACCCACGACATCGCCCTGGGTTTCGGCTTTCAGATTCAGGCACAATCCGCAAAGGATTAGGAATAGTGCGAATATCTTTTGTTTCATCGAATTATATCAAAGCTTATCCTGAAACAATCTTCTTATTTTGTACAAACAAACTTACCAATCATTGGCTGAGGCATCCTGCCATACTGCAAAGAATAGTCGACGGTCAGAGTCTTGTCCTTCAAAGTACCATTTAAAGTAACTGTGTACTTCTTCTCTTCTCCATTCACGGTAATAGTACCTGCATAGTTTTTCTGAGAGAAAGCATAAGCACCATTAGAACCAAAAACCTTTACTGCAGGAACCTCCAGAGCAGGAAGAGGCATCATAGCCTCGTCGCAAGCTGGCAATGTAATCTTTACCGTATTATCATCAACAGCTTCCACTTTTACTGTTTTATCTTCATACGAAGAAGATTGTCCCATTACAGTCAGATTTAAAGTACTTGTGTATGTTCCTACTATTTTCTTAGCGCCGCCAGCAGTATTATCATCATCATCGCTGCTGCAAGAGCTGAATGCTACACACATAGAAACCAAAGCCAACATCATGACCATCATTGTCTTAAACTTTTTCATTTTTCTTTAT
>JAJXBQ010000017.1:0-23742 GCA_021640525.1 Segatella copri | reverse complement strand
ATTATATAATGTATAAGTTTAAAAATGAATTATCTTGCAGAAACATATTTATGCAATGTCTGTCTTACAGCACCCTTGCCGGCGAAGAGTTCCTTCACCATGCCCTCAATCTGCTCGCCGAAGCCAGCCTCATAGAGATCGAGTCCGAATACATCCTTGCGGGAATAGAGGTTCTTGAGGCAAGAGTAGTCCTGATCAGCCTTGCCTACCTCCAGAGGAGCTACGATGGCCTGCAGTTCTGCCAACAATGGGTCGGAAGATGGCTCGAATGGCTTCAGGTTATCATCCAATGCCTTGAGATAACGGGCATAACCTGCCAATACCAAAGGAATCAACACGAGATTGCTCTTGTCGAGACCACGGTCGATGTACTTCTTGATAGTCTCACCGAAACGGATAGAGAGTTTCTGGCTGGTATCGGTAGCGATACGCTGAGGAGCATCTGGCATGAACGGGTTAGGCAGACGCTTGTTGATAACGGTGCCGATAAATTCGTATGGATTCAATACGCCTGGATCTGTTACCACTGGCATCGCCTCGATATAACCAATCTTCTGGATGAAGGCACGAAGGTCCTCATCAGCCATCTCGGCAGAAATCAAGGTATAGTCGAGCATGCAACCATAGATAGACATCGCTGTATGGAGAGGGTTCAGACAGGTGGTTACCTTCATGGTCTCAACCTCATCTACAGTCTTGCGGGTGGTATAGAGCGCACCGCCCAACTCCAATGGCGGACGACCGTTGGTATAAGTATCCTCGCAAACGAGATACTGCACTTCCTCAGCATTTACGAAAGGAGCGGTAAAAGTATGCTTCTCGGTGATAATCGTATTGTTATCCTCGAAACCATCCTCAGCGAGCATCGTCTGGACCTTCTCGTGTGGACGAGGAGTAATCTTATCAATCATAGACCAAGGATAGGTAATCTTGCTGCTGTCATTGATATAATCTACGAAACCAGCCTCTACGATACCATCCTGTGCCCAACGCTCAGCATAAGCCTTTACGCCAGCCTTAACATGGTCGCCATTGTGAGAACAGTTGTCGGTAGACTGAAGAGTAAGTGGCAACTTGCCTGCCTTATAACGCTCATAGAGAAGAGCGGTAAGCTTACCCATAGCAAATACTGCATCAAGACCACGTGCCAAATCGGCATCATTGAAAGAATATCCCTTCTCTGTGATGGTGAAAGTTACCATCTGCAGACTTGGAGCCTGGAAAATCTGGACCAATCGGGCCCAGTCCTCACCAAACTGCTTATCCGCCTTGAGGCTTTCTGTGATAGAAGCGATGACCTTCTTCTCGATGGTTCCGTTGCTCTGGAGGCTGACGAGAAGAGAGAGATTATTGTAAGGGCGATAAGCCTTGTCGATAATTTCGTAGTCGAAGCTTTCAGCAACAATAACACCACGATCGTACTTGCCGGTGTTAAGTGCATCGTTAAGAATAGCAGCCGGGAACGCACGGAAGATGTTACCTGCGCCGAAGTGAACCCAAGTAGGCTCGTCGTGAGTCTTCTTAGCTACGGCTGCGATGTCATACTTAGGAAGCTCATAACCCTTAGCTTCCCATTCTGCAGCATTAAAGCTGCGAGAAAGAATTTCGTTCAGTTTCATGATTATACGTTTTTTTGATTGTTCCATGTATGTGCCTATCTTTCCGAATAGGCGTGGCAAAAGTACAAAGAAAAATCGAAAACCGATCATTTTTAGAGAACTAATTTCAAAAATTGAACGATTAACAAATACTTTTGAACAATATGGTAAGACCAGGAAAAGAAAATGTTACGATTCCTCCAGCGATTTGATCTGCTTCTTCGGCGTTACGCCGAGACCTTTCAAGCTTTCCACCCTGCGCATCACGTTGCCACTTCCATCGTAAAGCTGCTTTCTTGCCTTGTCGAAGGTGCCCGAAAGGCGGGTTATCAGATCGCCCACACTCATAAAGGTATCTTCGAAGCCAGCCACCTTATCATACAGGTCAGCAGCCGTCTTCACGATTTTCTCCACATTCTTGTTCTGCCGGTCGTACTGCCAGAGATTATACGCAAGCTGGAGTGCCATGAGCAGATTGCTTGGCGAGATGATGATAATCTTCTTCTGATAAGCATAGCGGCTGAGATCCGGCTGCTGCTTCATGGCTGCTATATAGCTGGTCTCGTTAGGAATGAACATCAGTACGAAGCCGATGGCATCATCCACCAGTTTGGAATAGTCTTTGGCTGCCAGTTCATCGATGTGCTTTCGTACGCTCAGCGCATGTGCCTTCATCAGGCGTTCCTGTTCAGCCTCATCTTCAGCTGCCAGAGCATCGGAATAGGCGGTAAGCGAAACCTTGGAATCGATGACCACACTTCTGCCTTCCGGGAATCTGACGATGACATCCGGACGATAGTTCTTTCCCTCTTCATCTTTCGTATTCTCCTGAATGAAGAATTCCTCATCTTTACGAAGTCCGCTGTTTTCCAGGATGGTTTCCAGCACCATCTCACCCCAGTCGCCCTGCATCTTGCTGTCGCCCTTCAATGCCTTGCTCAGGTTA
Organism: Segatella copri; assembly: GCA_021640525.1. Lineage (GTDB taxonomy): Bacteria > Bacteroidota > Bacteroidia > Bacteroidales > Bacteroidaceae > Prevotella > Prevotella copri_S. The sequence goes on along the minus strand of JAJXBQ010000017.1, from coordinate 21,198 downwards.
GCAGCATCGGAGCCAATCTTCTCGGTCTGCTCCTTCAGGTTCAGTACAGCCTGCTGCTGTTCCTGCTGGAAGAGTTTCATCGTTGCCTCGAAGGTGTTCTGCAGTTCCTTCTTGTTCACCTCGTTTTGGGTTTTGCTCTCCTCTACCGATTTCTTGAAATCAGCAAACTGTTCCTTGATAGGTTTCAGGAGTTCATCCATCTGCAGACGGTTGTTTTCCTGCAGAGCCGACTGCTTGGCAGCCAACTGCTCAGCCGCCACCTTCTGCTGTTCTATCGTCATTCGCTGCATTTCCTGCTTCAGACTCTCGAGTTTCTGTGCCCACTGCTGGTCGCTTTCCGCCCTGAGTTTCGCCGCATACAGCCGCTCGTTCTCCATTTGAGATTTCATTGATTGAACCTCAGAAGCATGATGCAGTTTTATCTGTTCGATGTTAGCCGCCAGCACCTGAGCCTTCGCTACGAGCTGGGTTTTCTCCTCTCCCGCACTTTTTGCTTCCATCAGTTTCCCTACGAAGAATCCGATGGCAAGCCCTATGATGATTCCTATTACTATTTCCATTTATCCTTATTTTGAATGATTCTGTAAATCTGCAAAAATTATGATTTGCAAAAGTAATCATTTCAAGACATAACACCAAACATCATGGGGGATTCTTGTAGATATTTAACTCTTCTGCATTTTACTATGCAAACAAAAAGAGCGCACCACTCTTGGCACGCTCTTTTCTTTAAATCATCTTTTAAATATACATTATCGGTTGGCAGTAGGCCACTGATAAGTATCAGTGCAATGGATATCGGCACTCTGGTCGGCTATCATCAACTTGAAGTCGCCTTCCTCCAATCTCCATTTGCCATTCCAACCTACGAAGGCCAAATCGTCTGCCTTCAATTCAAATATCATGGTCTTGGTCTCACCAGGCTGAAGTTCCACCTTGTCGAAGGCACGGAGACGACGGCCATCAGGCACCATACTAGCGATGAGATCGCTACTGAACAGGAGAACACTCTCCTTGCCTGCCACCTTTCCCGTATTCTTCACATCCACGCTCACCTTGATGATGTCGCCGTGGCGGAAATCAGACTGAGAAACCTTCAGGTTGCTATATTTGTAAGTGGTATAACTCAAACCATATCCGAAGCCCCACTGCTGGGTAATCTTCGCATTGTAGTCGTAAGCACCTTCCATCGTACCCACCTCCTCACTCTTCTTGAAGTCATAGTTGGCGAGCGAATTGATTTCCTTAGGATAGGTGTAAGGCATCTTGCCGCTGAAGTTTGCCTTGCCCGATACCAGATTTGCCAAGGCATCGCCGCCCATGTTGCCAGGGATAAGGATGTCGATGATGCCCTGTGCCAATGGTTCGATGTCCGCAATGAGACGAGGACGACCTTCATTCAGCACCAAGATGACAGGCTTGCCTGTCTGAGCCAAAGCCTTGACCAGATTGCGCTGGTTCTCTGAGAGCCAAAGGTCGGTCAGGTTGCCCGGAGTCTCTGTATAGGAGTTCTCGCCAATGCAAGCCACGATGACGTCGGCATCCTTCGCTGCAGCCACTGCCCCCTGAATCTGAGGTTCGTTCTCCTCCCAGTATTTTCCCTTCTCATTATAGGTAACACCCTGGTTCAAGATAACATTCTCCTTGCCATACTCATTACAGAATGCCTCATAGATGGTATTGTACTTGCCGGCAAACTCATCAGCACGATGACCCTGCCAGGTATAGCTCCATCCACCGTCCAGACAACGCATCTGATTGGCATTAGGACCTGTAAGGAGAATCTTCTTGCCATGCTGCAAAGGAAGGATATTACCCTCGTTCTTCAGGAGCACCATACTCTCGGTAGCTCCCTCCAAGGCGAGCTTGGCAAACTCCTCGCCACCAAACTTAGGATAATTCTTCAGTTTCTGGGTTGGGTTCTTGAAGAGGTCGAGACGGTACTTCATGCGAAGCACACGGCGACAGGCATCGTCGATGCGACTCATCGGAATCTTACCTTCCTTCACCAGTTCTACAAGATAGCCACAAGCATCGCAAGAATAAGGTTCCATAATCATGTCGATACCGGCATTGATGGCGATGCGGAGCGCATCCTTCTTGTCCTTTGCCACCATCTCACGAGTATAGAGATTGTTGATGTCTGCCCAGTCGGTAATGAGCACACCATCCCATCCAGTCTCTTCCTTCAGCCATCCTGTCAGGATGTCCTTGTTGGCATGCATCGGCATACCGTTAACGGAAGCGGAATTCACCATCACGGTCAAGGCTCCAGCCTGCAGACCCGCCAGGAAAGGAGCGAAGTGCTTCTCTCGCAAGTCGGCAGGAGAGATATAGGCTGGCGTACGGTCTTTACCGGTCCAAGGCACACCATAGCCCATGAAGTGCTTCATTGAAGTGGCAATGTGATACTGGTCGATGTTGTTTGGGTCCTCACCCTGAAAACCATAGACCATCTCCTTGCCCATCTCTGAACTGAGGTAGCAATCCTCGCCAAAGTTCTCCCAGATGCGAGGCCAACGGGCATCACGACCGAGATCAACGGTAGGACTGTAAGTCCAAGGGATGCTCACTGCACGAGTCTCATAAGCGGTAGCCTCAGCCGAACGACGAGCCACCTCACGATTGAAGGTGGCAGCCACATTGATGTTCTGCGGGAAGAGGGTTCCGCCCTGTGTATAAGTAGAACCGTGGTTCTGGTCGAGACCGAAGACACAAGGGATACCGATGCGCTTCATCGAGATCTTCTGGATTTGCGCGATGTACTTCTCCCACTGCTTGGCGGTTGGTGCGCAGGTATTTGGAGCGTTGAGGATAGAGCCAATCTTATAGCGGGAAAGGATAGAATCGGTCTTGTGCTCGTCGATATAGAACACACCGTTCTTGTCGTTGGCACCAAAGAGGTCGGTCACCAATTCCATCATCTGACCTATCTTTTCCTCCAAGGTGAGTTTCTTCAGGGTTTGTTCTACCTGAGCCTCAATCTTAGGGTCGCTCTTGATAACCGGAACATTGGCACTGGCTGTATAAGCCAATGCCAACAATGAAATAGATAATAAAATTTTCTTCATAAACAGTAAAGGTTTGACGCTTTATGATAAAAGCGGAAATCTTTCTAATATTTTATTCAATAGTTACTTTATCTACATAATAGCCATGTCCCACACAGATGAACCCATCCTGGGCAGCTATCTTGTCGAGTGCATCCTGGGTCAACACAAACTTCACGACATTGCCCTCACCAAACTCGTATGGAGAAGTCAAGTCTTTCCACCAGTTGGTGGCAAGCTTGATCTGATGGTATTTATCGTCATCCTTCATCGAGCAGTAAACTCGGAGGGTCTGCCCCTCCTTCCACTTAGCTACCTGGTCCTTAGTGATGAGGTTGAAGCTCTTGTTAGGGTCACCATCTCCCAAGTCCCAAGATACATAGTGATGACCTTCCCAGAGGGTAGTCTCCATAGATGGACGTGGCTCGGTGGTTACCTTGATTTTACCGCAAGGGAACTCTACACCACTGCCATCTACCAATGTAATGTCGTAATCGCCATTGGCGAGGTCAGAAGGAGCTGTAACTTTCAATGCCTTACCCTCATCGAGAACTTCGAAGGCAGCCTCCTTACCAGCGATGAGTACTTTCTGAACGTGATCCACCAGGTTCTTGCAGTTGCGGATGGTTGTAGTTTCTCCCGGAGCTACCCAAAGCTCGCTGGCATTGGTACCCAAAGCTGGGTCATCGGCAGCAGGAATCACGGTAACGTTCAAGGTGCGGGATGTGCTCTTGCCCTTGGTGGTGGTTGCCACAATCTTCAAAGTATGATTGCCCACTGGCAAAGTCTGGTCGATGGTTGTACCCTCAGCAATCTGAGTATCATCCAAGAGCCATGTCACAGTGGTGTAGTGAACAGGAGTGACTTTAATTTCCAAGTTCAATTTGGTCTTGCGATCCAACTTCTGGTCAGCCAAGTCGGTGTTCAAGATACGAGGATTGTCATCTTCTGATACGGTGAAGAAAGGATCGTCGTCAGAGGAACAAGAAGACAGTGTAGCAGTGCCTGCGAACGCAAAGCTCATGGCGAAAAGCATCATCATTGCCTTCAAGACATTACCTTTATATTGATTCATTATCTTTTTCATCTTGATAATTATTAATAGTTATGGCGTTAGCCAATTCTTAATTGTTCATTCTAAATTCTTAATTACTTAATGTATCCTTTACCATTAGCTGGAGCGAATTCTGGCTGAAGGTTGATGTTAGCCTTATCCCACCAAAGCTGCTTGTGCCAATCATCAGTACCACCCATACGCTCGATGGCAGCCTTATAGTTGACGCTGTTATACTGACCTTCCAACTCTGGATAACGCAAGCGAGTAGGCATAGCCATGTTAGAATCGGTATAAGTGAAACCATTGGTAAAGATGCCTAGTCGGCTTCTGTCCAGGATAGCAGGATAGTCGGAGCGACGCAAGTTAGCCCAACCCTCTGATGGGTTCATCATGTGGAGAATCCATGCCTGGGTGTTGATGGTCGCCTTAGGATTGTCACCCAACTTGTTGTTGGCAATGAACTCATTGATCTCATCCTCAGAAATCTTGTTGGACGTGAGATAATAGTTGTTGAGCATCTCCATAGAAGCACGAACACCTTCCTCATAGAGAGTCTCAGCGTCACCACTTACATTCCAACCCTTGGTCTTAGCCTCGGCCATGAGGAATTTCACCTCGGCAGAGGTAATCAGAATACCAGGGCAAGAAGGCATCTCAAAGTCGATGTTCAAGCATGGACGCATCATACGTGCACGAAAATCTGAGTTGTCATAATTGTTAGCATCCTGCTTAGCCAACTTAGCGAGAGTAGGAAATTCTGATACCTCAGGCACGTTCATCCAGTCGCTATACCAAGCAGCACCAGGATTACAAGGCTCCTCACCAATACCTTGACGCTGGAAGTAAGCCAACACCTCATCGGTCAAGTCGATGTTCTGCTCCTTGTCTGGCTTCACCTGACTACGCTTGATGTTGTAATAGTGGCGACAGATGCGATAGAGACGAGGGTCGTTGGTATTCTGCAACTGATAGAACAAGGTAGAGCATACCATGGTAGGCGATGTGGCATCCTGACCATAGAGTATCTCTCCCAAGGCATTGGCACGGAAATCGTAGTCGTTGGCTCCATCATAATAGGTAAATGGTGCATCAGCATACTTGATATAAGCATCATCGGCAGCACTGGCGATAGCACCGGCAGCTACAGCCTTCTCAAACTCCTCCTTTGCCTTCTGTGGATTAACATCGGAAATGCGCATGGCATAGCGCATACGGAGTGCATTGGCATACTTCTTCCACTTAGCTACATCACCACCCATGCTGGTGACATCACCAGAAATGTGGTCGGTACCTGTGCCAAGCTGCTTCCCGCAAGCGTCAAGTTCATCAAAGAACCAGCTGTAGAGTTCCTCTACGGTATCATACTTAGGGTTGGAGATACCTGAGATATAACCCAGACCTGCCTCCGAACAAGGCACGTCACCGTAGATATCTGCCAAAACTGCCGTGAGATAGACACGATGGATACGAAGTACCGCATTCAAGTTTGCCTTGTCTGCAGAATTGTGGATGGCATCCACAAGGTTCTTGATACCGATTTCATAATAGCGGTCCCAAACTCGACGAGTCATATCATCTTCTCTGGAATTAGAACCAGCGTAATTGGTTACATTCCAACCACCAGCGAAATACTGTGGAAAACCAGTTATATAGTTACGGTAGGTATCCATCAGACTGAAGTCACCGTAAGTCTGCAACAAAGCTGTTGTCAACTGTGCGTTAGGGTCGAGCTCGTTCACTTTGGTCTTGTCGGTATTGATGTTGCTCAAGGTATCATCAGAGCAAGAAGTCATCGCAGTGCCGGTTGCCATCAGGGCGAAAGCCATCATCAGGCTGCTCTTACCTATATATTTCTTGATTATATTGTTCATTTTCTTACCTTATTATATATTAGAACTCTTCTAAAGAAATTGATTCATTTTTTCGAGACTAGAACTTCACATTCACGTTCAAACCATAACTCTTGCGAGATGGCAGGGAACCATATTCCAGACCGAGACCTGAGGTGTTGTAGCTGGAGTCTGGGTCGATGTTAGGAATGTTCTTCCAAACAATGAATGGGTTACGAGCCACGAAGGATACGGTCAAGCCCTTGACATACTTGCCCAGGATGCTCTCTGGGAAGGTATAGCCGAAAGTAATCTCACGACACTTCACGTAAGAGTTGTCATATACAAACTCGCTCTGTACGTTCTGAGCCATGTGCTTCCAGTAATCTTCTGGGCTCACAGCGATGTCGTTCTTACGATAAGTACCATCACCATTGTCGATAACACCATCCACTACGAGTCCCTTGCAGTTGCCAGACTCACGCCATGCCGAGATGTCCTTACCTGCTGCCTGACGAGCCTCCTCAGAAGCGTACCACTCCTCACGGCCTGCCAATGTTCCCTTTGCCTTACCAGTCTGGTATGCAGAGCGCATAGACATAGAGTAGATATCAGCACCCACCTTCACATCGAAAGATGCAGAGAGGCGGAAGTTCTTGTAAGAGAATGTGGTATAGAAACCACCAGTCCAATCCCAAGAAGAGTTGCCGATGGTCTTCACGTTCTGGTCAACCTTTGGAAGTCCTGTGGCTGCATCGATGACAACTTGTCCCTGCTCATTGCGAACAACATCGTGTCCACGGATAGCACCATAATTCTCGCCAACCTGAGCACCTACTGATACACCGCACCATGTGGCCTTGGCAAGCTCAAAATAGTCCATGCCATCGGTGAGCGACTTCACCTTGTTGGTATTCTTCGAGAAGTTGACACCCAAGTCCCAAGCGAAGTCCTTGATCTGCAAGGCACGGGCATTGAGGGCAATCTCGATACCCTGGTTCTGAATCTCACCGGCATTGATGAGGCGGTAAGCATAGCCAGAGGTGGTGGTTGAAGCCAAACTCAAAATCTGGTTCTTGGAGTTCTGGTTGTAATAGGTGGCATCCAAGCCCAAGCGTCCGTTGAGGAACTTCATCTCCAAACCTACCTCGTAAGAACCTGTCATTGTAGGCTTCAAATCCTTGTTCGGCTGTGTTGAGTTGGCTATCATACCGATGGTATAACCCGAGTAGCTATACTTGCCTGTGGAGTAGTTGAGTGCAAGCTGGTAAGGGTCGGTATCGCTACCTACCTTTGCCCAAGATGCGCGAATCTTACCATAATTGATGAACTTCTTGTTCTTGATGAACTCGGAGAATAACAAGCTACCCGATACAGATGGATATACGTATGTATTGTTATTTGTAGGGAGCGTAGACGACTTATCGCCACGGAGGGTTCCCTCCAAATAGTAAGTATGCTTGTAGCCGAGGCTCGCGCTGGCATAGAGAGAGCTGATCTGCTTCTTGTACATACTCTCACGAGTGTTCTGCTCCTGATAGTTCATGATGTTCTGGATGCCATTCATCTGCTGGTTAAGACCGGTATTGGTGATGGTCTTGTTGTTCACCTTGAAGATGTTGCCACCCGCTGTAGCATTGACATCGAAATCGCCCCATGAGTTGTTGTAGAGGGCAAGGAGCTCTGCGTTCAGTGTTCTGTTATTGAAGATTTGGTCGGTAAGCTTTCCTGCTGGTGTACCTGGAGTTGTCTTGGCGATGAAGTCCTCGAAGTTCATGCTGTTGATGTCGGTACCAATAGTACCCTGCAACTTGAAGTGCTTGTTGATGTTCCAGATTGCCTTACCTGTCAAGCGGAACACATCTTTCTTAGAAGTATTGCCATTCTTATAGAGATCCCAGTATGGATTCTTGTTATACTGGTCGTTAGCATTCCAGTTGGAGTAGTTGCCGTCGGCATCCTCATAGTGCTTCAACCAAGCCTGGTTGTAGGTACCAGCCAAAGTCATGAGGTTCTTACCTACATTGCTCTGAGAATCACCCAAGGCTGGACGGTTCTTCACGTTCTCACGAGTATAGTTGGCGGTGAAGTCGAAGTCAACAGGACCAGCTGAGGTATTCACACGGAGGTTGAAGTTGTCACGACTCATGTTGGTGTTAGGCAAGATGTCCTTATTGCGCATATCGGTAACAGAGAAACGCATACCTGTCTTACCGGAATTAACTGAGAGGATGGCAGAGTTCTGGGCGGTGAAACCTGTGCGGAAGAAATCGGAGGCGTTGTTGGGATACATCATGAATGGACGCTCCTCGCCATCGAAATACTTGAAGACGAAATCATCAGCCTTAGGACCCCAACTGGAGTTGGTACCAGCTGTACTGGATGTAGGAAGGGCACCATTGTAGCCCATACCATAAGTTGTCTGCACATCATCCCACTTAGCCAACTGGGTATCGATGGTGAAAGAACCATTGTACTCTACACCAATCTTATCCTTCTCCGCCTTCTTGGTCGTAATCAAGATAACACCATGAGAGGCACGGCTACCATAGAGGGCAGAGGCAGCAGGACCTTTCAATACGGTCATCGTCTCGATATCGTCAGGATTGATGGCAGAGATACCATCACCGAGGTCATAACCACCAGCTTCACCAGCACTGCCAAAGTTGGTATTATCCAAAGGCACACCATCCACCACGTAGAGAGGCTGGTTATTGCCTGCCATTTCTGTATTACCACGAAGAAGCACGCGGGTAGAACCAGAAGCACCGCCAGCGGTGTTCTGCACAACGAGACCAGCCACCTTACCTGAAAGAGAGTTGATGACGTTGGTTTCCTTCGCCTTGGTGAGTTCCTCACCTTTAACCTCCTCCAAGCCATAGCCCAAAGCCTTGCGGTCGCGCTTGATACCGAGGGCGGTAACAACGACCTCATTCAAGGCCTTACCATCCTCTTGCATCTGTATTTTCATGCCATTAGCAGCTTTCACGGTCATCGTCTTGTAACCGATGTAGCTCACTTCGAGCATTGCTCCAGGCTTGCAGTTCAACGTAAAGTTACCATCTATATCGGTAACGGCACCGTTGGTTGTACCAGCCACCTTCACGCTAGCGCCAATCAAGGTTTCGCCAGTGGCATCCACCACTGTACCCTTGATGCCTTGGTTCTGCTGAACGCTCATCGCTGCATTGTTCATCTGGGCAGCGAGAATGGCAGAAGCAGGCATCCACATCAAACCTGCACCGAGCAGGCCGAGAAACATAGTTTTCTTTCTCATAATTGATATATTGTTTTTAGTTTAACATTATTCTTTCCCAAAGATTCCTTCGAGAATCCAAGGAGCATTCACCTTCATACTCTTGAAACGGTCGAAGATGCCATACTTCTCAGAGCCGTTGCCGAAGTGGTTGTTGTCCCAAACGAAAGTAGAGAAGCCTCGTTTGCGAGCCTCCGTAGTCAAGAACTTACAGTAGTAGGTCATGTTTTCATGCACTTTCTCTGAGTTTGACTTATAGTGATCGGTTACTCCCCACTCTCCTATTACGACACCCAGTCCTTTGTTGCTCCAGGTATTCACCGCCTTGTCAAAGAAATCCGTCATCGTCTTCTCGTTGTCTGCAGGTATCTTGCCAGCATCCTTGTAGGCATCACCCCAGTAATCATAGGTGCAATCGCCGGCGTAGCTCCATGGCTGATAGTAGTGAAATTCTACACTCATATAGTTGTTGCCATTGCCTTCGGCATCCTTCGGAATGATGAAATCTCCATTCTCTATGCCAAACCATGGGTTACAAACGTAAGTCTGTAAGATGAGGTGGCGCTTGACATTGTTGCCGCCTGTGGCACGAACCACATCCACGAATATCTGATTGTAAGCATTCTGCACTTCGAGGTTCTCGGCAGTAGGTTTGCCCCAGTTATCTTTGATATGCACTTCGTTAGTTCCTGCGAAAGCAAGACGATAATCATAATTGGCAAACTCAGAGGCGATATTCATCCAGAGGAGCGCAAGCTTCTGGCAGTTTTCTTCCTTATATTGATAGGTAGGACGACCTTCGAGCCATTTTTCATGATGCACATTGATGATAACCTTCAAACCGTTGTCAAGGCACCAGCCCACCACCTCCTTGATGCGAGCAATCCAAGCCTTGTCGATGCTCATCGCCTGAGCGTTGGTAATGTGGCACTGCCAACGGATTGGAATACGGATGGCATTGAAACCTGCCTTCTTCACGGCTTGTATCATCTTCTTGGTAACAACGGGATTGCCCCAGGCTGTCTCTGCATGGATAGAACCATCAGGGTTGCCAATCTGCATCGACTCACCATCCTGACCAGGAGCTGAGCACTCGAATTCATTACCAAGATTCCACCCCACAACGTCTTTATTCCATTGCTGGGCAGTAGGTATGGATTCGCCTACGCCATCAGAACTGCCGGATGAGGGCAACGTACTTGCTTCGCATGAGAAACATGTGAAGACGCCTATTAAAAAGAGGCTAAATTTCAAAAAGTTCCTTTTCATTTTTATGTTTATATTGTTATTGTTTGGTTTTTTAAATAACTGTTTGACTTACTTAACAGAATCTGGTTGCAAAGATAAAGAAAAGGAACTTTCAGAGGGTTAGATAACAAACAAAAAAAGGTTTCAATTCAGACATATCGTCTAAGCAGAAACCTTTTCTTTGAATTTAAAACTCTAATTTACAGATACTTACTTGGAGAAACCCCAAAGTGCTTTTTAAATACAGTACTAAAGTACTTCACATTTACAAAACCGGCTTTCACAGATACATCCAGCACACTATCCCCCTGTTTCAGGAAGATTGCAGCCTGCTCCAGACGTATCAAACGCATAAAATCCTGCGGACTTTGACCCGTAAGAGTCTTCAGCCTACCATAGAAAAGCGTTCTGCTCATCGCCATCTCTCTACAGAGTCGGTCGATATTAAAGTCTGTGTCGCTCAGATGAGTCAACACCAAACGGGTAGCTTTATCTACAAAAGCCTGGTCTTGTGGATCCAGAACTGCTTCTGCCACATTTTCGAATGTCTGGCCTTGCTTATTCAAGACAGTATCATCCTTTTTCTCTTCAGAAACTCCAGTAGGTTCCAAGCGTTCATTGGAAGAATCAGAACCCACAATCTGCTCGGAAGAAGCAGACTCAGAAGCAACCTCTCCTCTAACAAGAGCAAGGCTTCTGTCCATATAATACTGACTCAACCGGCGACGATTCTTCAAAATACTGGCAACCTTGCTCGCAAGAATAGCAGTATCGAATGGCTTGGCTATATAGTCATCAGCACCCAGTCCGAGTCCCTCTATCATAAAGTCACGACCAGCCTTAGCAGTCAGCAGGATAACAGGCAGCCATGATGTTTCCTTATTTTCCTTGATACTGCGACAGAACTCGTCTCCGTGCATTCCCGGCATCATGACATCAGAAACAACGATATCACATACCCCGCCCTCTTTCAAATATTTCAAGGCAGCCTCTGCACTCTCCACAGCAACTACTTGATAAGAATCACCAAAAGTCATTCTGATATATTTGCGAAGATCTTCATTGTCATCGACAAAAAGAAGTGTATCCGTTGAAACATCAGTATCCTGCAGAACCGTAGAAGACACAGTCTGGCAAGTTTCATCATGCTTATCTTCAGCTAAAGAAGATTCAGTTGCAACATTTTTCTTTTCTCCTACAAGCCGGACAGAAGAATCTGTTACATTACTTAATGGCATCTTCACACAGAAAGTAGTACCCTTTCCTTCCTCACTTACGAAACTAAGCTTTCCTCCTAATTTCTCTACAAGCTTTCGTGTAAGCATCAGTCCTAATCCACTTCCCATTTCCTGAGAATTTATCGCATTAGAAGCCCTGAAGAAGGTCTTGAAGATACTCTTAATTTCGGCCTTTGGAATACCTATACCTGTATCACATACATGAATCATAGCCATCTTGCCTTCAACAGAAGCCGACAACGTAACCTTTCCACCTTGAGGTGTATATTTGATAGCATTCGAGAGAAGATTTTCCAATATCAGATCCATCATTTTGACATCAGAATGAATCTGTTGCTGCGGACACGTTTCAATACACAGTTGAATATGCTTCTCCTGAGCTGCCAATACAAACTTTTCCAACTGCACACGTAAAAGCATCGGCAATTCTATATCTTGCAGGCGAACCTGTTCGGCAGACTGCTCTACCTTTTGGAAGTCAAGTAATTCTGTAACCATCTTCAATAGTTTGTTGCCGTTGCGATGCGCCATATCCAAGAATCCACGACTTTTCTCACTCAAGTTGGAATCATTAGCCAGATTATCAAGAGGAGCCAACACGAGACTCAAAGGAGTACGTATGTTATGAGCTGTATTAACGAAGAAATTGATTTTCTCATCATAATACTTTCGCTGTAAGCGCTCTTTGTAATACTGCCAGACAAAATATAAGATGGCAGCAAAAATACAGAGATAGATAATCCATGCCCACCAGGTATTCCACCAAGGTTGGGCTATATGAATTTCCAAAGTTGTTTCTCCCAATTCTCTACCATTACTTCTGCAGATAGCCTTTACATGAAGCACATAGCTGCCCGAAGGCAAATTTACAAATCGTGCCAACTGATTAGAAGATGGTTTACTCCAATTACGGTCGTATCCTTCCAAATAATATTGATATTGGATATCATACTGGTATTGATAATTAATACTCTCGAAAGAAACAACCAGCGTATTCTCATTATGGCTAAGTTTCAATTTGCCTTCCTTCAACATTTCAGAGAGACATTCATTCCAGTAATCGGAACGTTCGACACCTTCAACCTCAACACTATGAATACGAAGTGGAGCGGCATAATTCAAACCTTTGGCAAACATAGGAGTCAAAGCGACAACTCCATCGTTGCTGCCAAAAAGCACCCTGCCATCTGAAGTACACGCAACAGACATTCGGTTATACTCACGTTCCATTCCCTTAAAGATGTTGAGGTTTACTATCTTCCCCTGTTTCATGAACGCCAATCCTTTATCCGTACTGATCCACAAATTGCCATTAATACCTTTTATAAGTCCATAAACAGTATTAGAAGGCAAAGCGTCCTGATTAGTATAACGCTTAAACTTCTTTGTCAGGAAATCATAATCATAGAGTCCTCCTCCATCCGTTCCAATCCAGATATGACGGGAATCCTGAAAAGCCATACTGTTGACAAACAAATTAATGTCTTTACCGGGATATTGTTCAGGATAAAAGAAACGACGAGGATGCAAAGGTTCGCGCTTATCAATCAAATAGCCTCCATGCGAAGTTCCTACAGCTATTAAACGCTTATCCGGTGATTCCGTGATGCATTGCACTTCGTTGACAGGCAGATAGAATACCGACTTTCCCGTTCCATTCAAATTATATTTATCTGAAGGGAAACAAGCCATATCTCCATCCAAACATCCCACCCAAATATTACCATCGCTATCAGTAAAAAGACTGAATACGTAATCACTCTTCAACATTCCTGTTTCCACAGAATAAGCAGGCATACTAGTGCCATCAGCATGAACCTGATATACGCCATTACCATAGGTACCAACCAGAATTCTGCCGTCTACAGTCTGACAAATCGTAAGCGCCACCTTATTATATAATCCATGATGCCAGAGACGAGTCTGCGCATCATAAACACTTACTCCTTTATCTGTGGCATACCATATTTTCCCATCACGGCTTTGGAAAACATCGTTCACACAATTATCTATCAGTGATTGATTGTTGAGATATTCATGTGTGATATATTCCAATGTATGTTTCATCGGTATTGCCAAATCTACTCCTCCCGAGTAAGAGCCTGTCCATAAATCGCCAAAACGATCGCAGCACAAGGTATATAATCCATTACCATTCAGCACGTTACCCGGACGTCCGTCTGTATCAAGCAAGAGCTTGGTTTGTTTATTCGAACTGTCATAAGCATATATTCCAGCTCCATCTACAGCCATCAGAAGAGTCTGCTTATCATATAAAATGATTGAACGTACAGGAATTTTAGGAATGTTTTGCAAAGATTGGAAATCAGCAGATTTTATCAGCTTCCAAGTACGATCATCCACTACTTTAACTCCTTCGTGAAAAGTACCCAGCCAGATACGATGTCCCGCAATATCATGATAAGAGGATACTACAGAACTGCCACTAATCTTCTTTTCTAACTTCCGGGCAGACATCGAATAGCAATAAACATCTTTAAATGTTCCTATCAAGAGTTTCTCACCTATAAATTGGATATGATTAATATAGGTATTTTTCAATACAAACCTACCCTTAGCTGTCTCCCGAACTATCTCCTTTCCATCAGTAGCTGCTGATAAGCAATAAATGCCTCTATCCATAGCTAACCAGAAATTGCCCTTTTCGTCTACCAACAGTTCGTTCAACACGATACTTCCACCTAAAATATTCTGAAGATTACATTTCAAGACAAATGTATCTTTCCTCTTATCATATATATACACCTTTCCCTTGTTGTCGTAGGCGTAAATCAGATGTTGCGCATCCTTAGTCAGTTTAATACTTCTACCACTGGCATCACTATACGGCATTTCTGTGTATAAAGTATAATTGGTTACTTGTTGCCCATTATATCGGTCAACTCCACGCTTAGTACTTATCCACATGGCACCATCCTCAGCCTCGACAATAGAATAAACTCGAGGGCTGGAAAGACCAATGTCAGTATTGAGATTGGAAAGCATGAACATATTTCTGGAAATATGCGCATATACCTGAAGAGCCGATGCCAACAGCAGCAATATAATTAGAGTGCAGGATTTATATCGTTTCATAATTCTTTCATTGATCTAATTTGGGGACAAAGATAATACAAAAAAATGAAAAACAAATAGAATAATGAGATAAAATGAAAAAAATCTATTATCTTTGCAACACATTAATATAAAGATATAGACTATGATCAAAAGATTATTATCCTTTCTAGACGCATCGCCAGTGAATTTCCTGGCAGTAAAGAATATCTCCGAGGAATTGGAGAAGAACGGGTTCCGCCGTATGAACCCACAGGAGCCTTTGGGCAAGATTGAAGCGGGTGAAAAGTTCTTCGTTACCAAGAACGACTCTTCCATCTACGCCTTTCAAATCGGCAAGAAGCCTTTGGCAGATGCCGGTTTCCACATGATCTGCGCCCACTGCGACTCGCCTACCTTCCGCATCAAGCCAAATGCAGAGATGCTTTGCGAGGGCGGTATCGTAAAACTGAATACCGAAGTTTATGGTGGTCCTATCATGTCAACCTGGTTCGACCGTCCGCTCACTTTGGCAGGTAGAGTTATCGTGAAGGGCGAGAATGCAATGAATCCCCAGACGCTCCTTCTTCATGTGAAGCGCCCATTGCTGCAGATCAGCAATCTCGCCATCCACTTCAACCGTCAGGTGAATGATGGTGTGAAGTTGAGCAAGCAGAAGGATGTGCTCCCTATCCTCGGCATCATCAATGATGAACTGGAGAAGGGTAACCTCCTGATGAATGTGATAACCAGCGAACTGGATATCCAGAAAGAGGATGTTCTTGATTTCGATCTCTATCTGGCTGATGCCACTCCAGCCTGCACCTTCGGTGTACACGATGAGTTTATCTCTTCAGGCAGACTCGATGACCTGTCTATGTGCTGGGCTGGTGTAGAGGCGATGATTGCATCTGATGCCAATGATACCACCCAGGTTCTCGCCATCTTCGATAATGAAGAAACGGGGTCTCAGACCAAACAGGGAGCCGGAAGTCCATTCCTTTCATATATGCTTCAGCGCATCGCCCTGTCACAGAGCCAGACAGAAGAGGCTTATTATCAGGCAGTAGAGCGTGCCTTCATGATTTCAGCCGATAATGCGCATGCCTGGCATCCTAACTATAGCGAAAAATTCGACCCTACGAATCATCCTAAGTTGGGCGGTGGTCCGGTAATCAAGTTCAATGCAGCCCAGAAGTATGCGAGCGATGCTGTATCAGCAGCCATCTTCGCCAACATCTGCGATGCAGCCGGTGTACCATGCCAGCGTTTCGTAAACCACAGCGATGTGGCAGGTGGCAGCACATTGGGCAATATCCTCGCCTCTTCCATCCCATTGAAGGGTGTGGATATGGGCAATGCCATCCTCGCTATGCACAGTTGCCGCGAAACCGGTAGTGTTATCGACCACGAATATTGCGTGAAGGCTTTCACCAAATTCTATCAGTTGTAATAAAAAACAAAGGAGGATGTGTCTGTATTTATGACACACCCTCCTTTGATTTTATATATTAACCTTTTCCTTTTATCGTTCCTAACTCTTTCACATTCTTCTCAAATTCATTTCTTTCACCAATAGCTCCATTACGCAGTTTTGCCCGATAATTATATATCGTATTAACTGCATAATGTAGGAATTCTGCTATCTTCGTACTGTCATCAATACCCAGTCTTATCAAGGCGAATACCCTCACCATTGCCGGTAACTTTGTTGCATCGGTAAGATGGATTTGTGCCTCCGGCTTCAGAAGGCTATTGAGGTCTTCCACGAAATCAGGGAACAGATGCAGGAAGACCTTATCGAAATTTGCATAAAGTTCTCCCAACTCGTGTTCCTTCAGTTCACTGCTTCTCGTCATTGAATAAAGTTCCTGATATTCTCGGTTCTTTACCATCTTATTGACATGGAGACGCAACTTATCCAGTTTGTCTATATAAAGAGAACATGCTCCCAGGAACTGGCCTATATATTCTTCCTTCACACCATTTGACTCATTCAGTTTATCATTCGAAGTCTTCAACATTTCGTTGGTAGCAGAAAGTTTCTTATTCAGTTCCTCCAATTGTTCATTCATTTTCTTCAGTTCATTTCTCGCTATGGTAACATATTTCTTCTGCTTATTGACATAGAAAGCCAGAACACCTAAAGAAAGAACCAGAAGACTGACACAGATGATGGCAAAGACAAGAACGCTGGTTTCCTTCTTGAGCTGTGCCTGATAATTATGATCGATGGTACCAAGCACTGGCGAAATCTGCCAACTGCGAATACGCGTACAAAAACTCTTATTGGCATTCCAAGAGAAGTTGATATATTTATAAGAACGCTCAACATTGCCTTCCTGACTCAACAAGTCAGCAAGAATCCAAAGCGAAGCCTGATCATTGATAGCACACTTCACATCACAAATGGCAGATTTTAGCAACCAATATTTCTTCATTTCTTCGTTTTTCAGAGAACGGTAAATCAGATAGCGATAGTAGGCTACGATGCCGTATTCATGACTCCCCTCCTTACATAATTTCAACCGTTCATCATTCACCTTCAGTGCTTCATCCCATTTATTCTGACTGGTAAGCATCACCTCTTTACGCATGAGATAATCTTCGCTATGATGTGGAAGGATAGCAAACAAAGTATCCCGATATGCATTCTGACGACTAAAGAAATTCTGACTTAAATCGGTATCTACATGCATATTATAAAAGCCCAACTCACCATAGACATGGTAATAGGCAATGAAATAATCTTTCCGGTTCGATTCATCCAATGTCTTTTTATCTATATGATTGAGCACCTCCAAAGCCTCAGCAAAAGCTCCTGCAGTAGAATACTGCAAAGCCAACTGACTTTTCAACCCAGCAACTTCGGCCGAAAGCCCTTCCTTCTGAGCCAACACAATGGCTTTCTGAATATAAGCCACAGCTGAATCGCTCTGATAGGACTTATATTCTGAATAGATCTTGCGATAAGTATTGAGGAGCAACTTCGGATTGTTCTCCTGATGAATCAATTCCTTCAACTGAGTGATGCTGCTTTCTTTCAGTTTGGTATAGTGCTGGGATTTCTCTATAGCCCGATCAAGTTGAGTATACAGTTCACTGATGCTTTCCTTCTGAGCAAAGCATGATGTAAGTGTAGCGAAACACCAGATATACAATATAGATAATAATCTTTCTGGCATAAGTTGATAATAATTTGATGTATAGGTAATCATTGAATCCAGCCCTTATTGCTGTATAGGACATTCAAGAGACAAAGGTATAGCTTTTTGGGTACATTTCCAAATTTTCAAGCATTTTTTTGATATTCTTTTTTACTTTTGTTGTTCTTACATCCTTGCACCTCTCAAAAAAAGGCTGCCCCAAAAGGTTTGGAGCAGCCTTAAACAAAGCTTTATACCTAAATTATCAAACTAAAACCTAAAATGCTTATGAATGATTATAAACCTACATATTATTTCTTTTCTACTTTAAGAACTGCCTTGTCTACACCGGCAGTCAAGTCTACAGTAAGAACGTATGTCTCTCCATCCTTCAGTTCTACTCCATCTTTTAGGTAAACATTGCCGTTGTCGTGACCGTTACCGTCACCGATGCCGAATACCTCGCTCTCAGTTGAGATGATATGGCTGTTATCCTTACCCTTGAACTCAATACCCCAGGCTGCCTGACCGAAGAACTTGAAGTTTACGTCAGTAGCTCTGAGCTGCTTGCCTATGGTGAGTGTAACCTGATATACCTTATCCTTGATTGGAGTGAGACAGACATCAGAATCTACACCTGTCCACCAGCCATGATTAACAGCCTCCCAAGTTGGCTTGTTGACACCTTCATTACCGATGATCCAGAGTGCACCAGTACCATCTCCATTCAGTTTCATTGGCTCACTTCCATTCATTGTCCAGATGCGGAATGACTTATGGGTAAAGTCTGCCTGAATGGTATATCTGCCGGTAATAGCCTTGAAAGTATAGCTTCCATCCTTTTCTTTCTGGAACCAGTCGCTGTCATAATACCAGTCATCTGGCAGATTATTGCCGTTGATAGTAAGGTTACAGGTAGCACTTTGCTTGATATCACCCACCCAAGTCTTGCCTGCATCAGAATCGGCAAAATCGAGGATAGTAACCGGCAATACATCGGTAGGACCAGCCGTATAGTTCTTGGCATCGAAAGTGACAACTACATCGCTCATATTCTCAGAAGTGAAGTTGAAGTTGCCTGTTTCTCCCAAACTGATATCCTTACCTGTGCTGGAACCGAAGACAAACTTTCCATCCTTCGTTGCAAAATATCCCTTGAAGGTCTTCTTGCTGCCAGGAAGAACAGCCTGATAAACAAAGTCGCTCTTCTCAGTCATGTCATATTTAATACCGTCAGCACTCACAAACTGCAGATTGTTGAAGTGAGGGCGCTTGATATCAAACGACAAGGTCTCTGTATTCGATTTGGTTGATACATTCTGCAGAGTAAGTTGAATATCCACCTTTCCATCAGGAACATTCTGTGCATAAGGCACTTTCAGTTTGACTGTATATTCACCAGCCTCCTTGGTACGGATGGTAGTTTCATCAACACTCTGCCCGCTAAACAGAAGATTTGCCTTCAAGGTAGAGAGAGCCACTCCTCCGTCATCCTTGCAGTTTACTTTCACCTCCACTTCATCACCCATCCATACAGCTGCAGCAGGAGCCGTATAGCTCATCACTGGATTACCGGCAGGAGTAGGCGCACTGTAATCATCATCACCGCAAGATGCCATCAGTGGCAGGGCGAGCAACGCCATGATATAATATCTGATATGTTTCATAATGGTCGTATCTTTAATGAATCATTTACAATAGTTTATGGATTACTTATTCCACTTGCATGAGATGACACCATTTGCAGGAACCTTGCAGGTAAAATTATGAGTTCCATCACTGAGGTTGATTGACTTAGCCTCATCTCCCTCGTTGATGATGACTGCCGCATAACTACCATCAGGATTAACAAACTCAGCATGTGTAATCTTACTGTCATGAACGGTGCGGGATGTATTACCAACACGAACCGCACCAGGAGCAACGACACTAGACATGTGGTTGATGATGTAATAATGAGAATTGTAGCTTAACTGGTTGTAGCCATTCTGATTAATATCAATAGCACCATAGCAGGTCTGGCATCCGCCATCCAGGTTAGGTCCCATCTTATTGTCAAGCATCAGATTCCATACAAGTACAGCCTTGCAATACTGGTTAACCGTAGCGAGCGCCACATTCTTCATATCCGCCATCAGTCGTTTGCTCAAGTCACGTCCGTTATTCCAAGTTCCGATGCTGCTTTCTGAGAATATCAGTTCCTTGTCAGGACGTTGGTTGTGGATATCAGTCAACTCGCTGTTGTTGCCGCCATAATCATGATAAGCAGCACCGACAACCAACTCTGAACCCTCAAAGTTATCACCGATAGCATTGTAGAGTTTCACAGGATAATCTTCCTGATCGACAATCTTGTCATAGTTGTAGTTGTGATCGAAGACATAAATCTTGGTCTGCAGATTATTCTTCTTAAACTGCGCTGCCAATTCCTTTACGAAAGGAGCCTCTTCCTGCCAAGGCATATAGAGTGAAGCACAGTTAGCCTTGTTCAAAGGCTCATTCTGAGGACTCACAGCATAGATATTGATGCCTTTCTCCTTCATCACACTAATAAACTTCACGAAGTACTTGGCATAAGCCTCGCGATAATCCGGATTGAGATGACCATCAGTCCATGAATCCTTTGGCTGCTTGGTGTTGATATCTGTCACCTTCATCCATTTCGGACAAGTCCAGGGAGCTGCGATAATCTTCAGATTTGGGTTGATGGAAAGAATCTCCTTCAATACCGGAATCACATAATCGTTCTCATCGCTATAGAGCGCAAAGTTGCTGATAGGGTCAGATTCGCTGCCCTTCGTGTCGCAATAGGTATACTCGGTACTTGAAAAGTCGTTGCATCCCAAAGAGATACGGGCATAACTTACGCCATAACCCTCTGTGGTAGAGTAAATACGCTTCAAAAGAGCCAGACGCGCCTCTGGGTTCATCTGCATCAGATTATAGCAGGATGAATAAGTGATGGCATAACCAAATCCATCAATCGTCTGATACTTCTTGTTCAAATCGAGTTCGATGGTGGTTGGTGCCATAGATACTCCATTATACAACTTCACCTCACCCTGTGCCAATGAATAGACTCCATCGGCTGTTGTAATGAATGTTTTGGCTGTACCTTGTGCCGGTACCGGATTTGGTGCCTCACTAGGAGTATCAAAGTCTACAGGATCTGAGAAGGAGTTACTGCTGCTGCAAGCTGTCACCGAGAAAGCTGTTGCGCAGACCAGCATCATCAGTTTATTGCTATAGTATTTCATATTTGTTTCCCTTATTTCCGCAACACTATAATTTAATATTTTTTATAAGCACCTGAGCAACAA
>JAJXBQ010000227.1:0-5323 GCA_021640525.1 Segatella copri | reverse complement strand
CAATATAAGAGGGGGTTATATCCCCAAGTTTTAATAATTTTATATAATAAAAGGTATGCAGAAAAGATTGCATTTATTAGTGGCTTTGCTGGCCTTTATGGTAACCACAGCCATGGCGCAGATTACCACATCAGGTTTAAGTGGTTCGGTAACAGCTAGTGGTGAAGACGTGATTGGCGCTACTATTGAGGCCGTTCACGTTCCTTCTGGAACCTGTTACAGAGCTGTAACCAACATTGATGGTATGTTTACTATTAATGGTATGCGTGTCGGTGGTCCTTACGAAGTTAAGATTAGCTACATTGGCTACAAGACTAAAGTTGTAAAGAACGTAACCCTTCAGCTTGGTGAAACTTACAACTTGAAAGAGACTCTTGATGAGGATTCTAAGCAACTTGGCGAAGTTGTAGTTGTTGCCAAGGGCTCAAAGTTTAGTGTAGAGAAGACAGGTGCTTCTACCAACATCTCTAATGCGCAGATTGCTAACATGCCAACCGTTAGCCGTAGCATTACAGATATTACCCGTCTTTCTCCTTATGGTGGAAACGGAATGTCATTCGCAGGTGCTGATGGCCGTACAGCCAACTTCACTGTGGATGGTGCAAACTTCAACAACAACTTCGGCTTGAGCTCAAAGCTTCCTGGTGGTGGTGCTCCTATCTCTCTGGATGCTATCGAGGAAATGCAGGTTGTTATCTCTCCTTATGATGTTCGTCAGACTAACTTCGTAGGTGGTGGTGTCAATGCGATTACCAAGTCTGGTACCAACAACTTCAAGGGTAGCGCTTACGTATATCACAAGAATGAGAACATGCGTGGTGATGCTATCGAGCGTGAGCAGATTTCTGGTGCACGTGAGAAGGATCAGCAGACTACATGGGGTTTCTCTCTCGGTGGTCCTATCATCAAGAATAAGTTGTTCTTCTTCGCTAATGGCGAAATGGTTAAGATTCCTACAGTGGTAAACCGCTGGAGAGGTTCTGAGAATGGTATCGGCGATGCTGAAAACTATATCTCTCGTACCAAGCTTGCTGATTTGGAGAAAGTTTCTAATTTCGTAAAGGATAAGTATGGTTATGATACAGGTTCATGGACCAACTTCCCTGCAGACGAGAGTAACTACAAGTTCCTCTTCCGTGTTGACTGGAACATCACAGACAAGCATCACTTGGCTGTACGTTACAACTATACCAAGAACCGTTCATGGCAGGCTCCTAACGCATCATCTATGGATGGTGGTACACGTGCATCTGGTAGCCGTATGTCTCAGTACTCTATGTCATTTGCCAACAGTATGTATGCCAATGACAACCTCGTCAACTCTTGGACTGTTGACTTGAACAGCCGTTTCACAGATAATCTGTCTAACCAGTTCCTGTTCACATACTCTAAGTTGGATGATGCCCGTTACACCGATTCTTCAGAGTTCCCATTCATTGATATCCTCGATGGCGGACAGAAGAGTGTAGATGGAACTGCTGATGCTGATGGTACCAACAACTATATGGCTTTGGGTTATGAGTTGTTTACCTGGAACAATGCCGTACACAATACTGTATGGAATATCAAGGACGATGTAACTTACTATCTCGGTAAGCACAAGATCATCGCCGGTCTCAACTATGAGCACCAGATGGCTGACAATGCTTATCAGCGTAATGGTACTGGTTACTATCGTTACAAGAGCCTCGACGACTTTCTGAATGGTGGTATTCCAGAGGTTGTATGTTTGACTTATGGTTATGGTGGCAACAACAATCCTGCTGCCCGTGTACAGTATAACAAGGCTGGTATCTATGCACAGGATGAGTGGCAGATGACTCCTCAGTTCAAGTTGACTTATGGTCTTCGTCTGGATGGTCTGTTCTTTGACAATTCTGACTTGATGACTAACAATGCCATTCTCGGTCTCGACTATAATGGTCGTCACATCGACTCTGGCAAGTGGCCAAACAGCTCTTTGACTGTTTCTCCTCGTATCGGTTTCGTATATGATGTATTTGGTGACAAGACATTGAAGTTCCGTGGTGGTACTGGTTTCTTCCAGGGCCGTTTGCCATTGGTATTCTTCACCAACTTGCCAACCAACTCTGGTATGATACAGTATCAGGCACAGCTGAATGCAACCAAGGCATGGAATCCTCAGACAGGTAAGAAAGAGGGTGTAGATATGACTCCATTTGCAGGTGGTTTGGTATGCGATGCAAATGGTAAACCAACAGCTGCAGCTCTGCGTGATAAGTTGATTTCTCTGGGTTATCCTGAGAATATTACTCCAGAGACGGGTACACTTCCTTCTGCTATCTCTGCTGTAGATACAGACTTTAAGTTGCCACAGGTATGGAAGACCTCTTTCGCTATCGATTATCAGATTCCTGTGTCTTTCCCAATGTCTGTTTCTGTGGAAGGTATCTTCAACAAGACTTTGAACGCAGCTACACTTACCGACTGGAGTGTACAGGATGTAAAGGGCTTCCCACGTTTCAATGGTGCAGACAACCGTCCTATATATCCTAAGGGTTCTTCTGTAGGTACAAGTGCTTATGTACTTGAGAATACTAGCCGTGGTTATGGTTGGTCTTTCTCAGCACAGGTGAATGCTCAGCCATGGGAGTGGTTGAACCTGATGGCAGCCTATACTCATACTGTATCTAAGGAGGTTACTTCACTTCCTGGATCTAACGCTTCTTCTGTATTGAACTATATCTCTACAGTATATGGTCCTAACAACATCAAGTTGCACAACGGACAGAATGTAACTCCTGATCGTATCATTGCTTCTGCAACGATCCACGACAAGTGTAACAACCACTATAGCTTCATCTATGAGGCATGGCGTGGTGGTTACAACTACTCTTACATGATGGTAAATGATATCAATGCTGATGGTTACAACTATGATGCTATCTATATCCCAACCGACCAGCAGGTAGCTGACAATGAGTTCCGTTTCAAGACAGAGGACGACAAGACTCGATTCATGGATTATGTTCATAATAATAGCTATCTGAAGAATCATCAGGGCGAGTATGCAGAGGCTTATAGCCTTTACAGCCCATGGGTACATCGCATCGACTTCAGCTACAAGCACGACTTCAAGTTTGATGTGGCAGGTCACGCCAATACTATCCAGTTGAGCTTCGATATGAAGAACGTACTCAACTTCTTTAACTCTAGTTGGGGCGTCATGAAGTACTTGAACCCTGAGATAGGTTCTGATCCACGCATCTTGAGATATGAAGGTTATGACAAGGATGGCTATGCTACCTTCTCAACACCAAAGTCAATCAATGGTAACACTAAGACTTTCGTACCAAATCACGCTATCGGTCAGTGCTGGTATGCATCAGTGGGTCTCCGTTATATTTTCTAATATTAGGTGTTATTCATTTAAGAGATTATTTATATGAAACTAAAATATTTATTTACCGCACTTGTTGCAATCTTGGCATTGTTTACAAGTTGTAACGACGACCAGACCTTGGATACTCTCGGCAAGGTGCAGGTGTCACAGTCATTTGTTTCCATTCCTGTGGAGGGTGGTAGTGCATCATTCAAGGTTAATGCCGCTTCTGACTGGA
The DNA here is from genome assembly GCA_021640525.1 of Segatella copri. Taxonomy (GTDB): domain Bacteria; phylum Bacteroidota; class Bacteroidia; order Bacteroidales; family Bacteroidaceae; genus Prevotella; species Prevotella copri_S. The sequence continues at coordinate 1,742 of JAJXBQ010000227.1, read as the reverse complement.
AAATCGTTTGTATGACCCAGTACAAGTACACGTACACGGATGCTGACGGTAAGAAAAAGGAAAAGACTGCAGAGAAAGACTCTATCCCTACTTGGCTGAAAGTTACTCCTACTGTTGGTGAAGCTGGCGAGACTGTTGTTACAGTTTCTGCCGAGGCAACAAAGGGCGCAAACTCAACTATGCTACAGTTTGTTTGTGATAATGAGATTCAGCGTGTCAACATTCTTCAAGGCGTCTTGAATCCTCCATACTCTACCTGTGCAGAAGTTTTGGCAGGTAATGATGGTGAGACTTATAAGATTAAGGGTACTATGACCAAGATTTCTAATACCTTGTATGGTAACTGGTATATCAAGGATGCCACCGGTGAGGTATATGTCTATGGTACGCTTGATGCCAATGGTAGTGACAAGAACTTCTCTAGTCTGAAACTGGAAGAGGGTGATGAGGTTACTATCCAGGGTCCTAGAGATACTCATTTGGGTACTCCTCAGTTGAAGAACGTAACTGTTTTGAGCTATACCAAGTCTTTAATCAAGGTTGAAGAACTCGATAAGGATACCTTGGACAAGGCTGGTGAGGACTTCAAGGTTCCTCTGACCGTAAAGGGTGAAGGCGTAACTGTTGATATCCCTGAGGCTGACCAGAGCTGGTTGTCTGTTAAGGGTATCGTTACCAGTGGTACAAAGGCTGAGATTACATTCCATGCCAATGCCAATGCCGGTGGTGCTCGTTCTTCTAGCATCGGTTTCACTTCTACCAAGGGTAAGCAGAGCTCTACTGTTACTGCTAAGGTTTATCAGTTGGGTTCTATCATCGAGTGCCCTATCGCTGAGTTCAACAAGGCAGAGAAGGGTTCTACCGTTTATCGTCTTACGGGTGTCATTACCAAGGTTGCTAATTCGGCATCCGGTAATTGCTACATCAAGGATGCTACTGGCGAAACATACGTTTACCATCTCGGTGCCAAGGGCGACTTTGAGAAGAAGGGCTTGAAGGTAGGTGACGTTGTTACTCTTACTGGTGTGAAGGATATCTATGATGGTAAAGGTCAGATGAAGAATGCTACTTTGGAGGCTGTGAAGGTAGTAACCAAGATTTCTGTAGCTGACTTCTTGACTAAGAAAGATGACAAGAACATTTATTATATGTTGGAAGGTACCATTACAGAATTTGAGGGTCAGAAGAATGATTTGAAGACATTTGGTAACTTCGGTTTGAAAGATCCAACTGGTTCTGCTTACGTCTTTGGCTTGACTGCAGGCTGGGGTGGTGAAGGCAAGAAGGCTGGTGAGCTTGGCTTGAACTTTGGCGATAAGATTACCATCATCGGTTATCATACATCATACAAGAACGCTCCTCAGGTAGGTGGTGCATTCCTCTTCTCTAAGGGTGAGTAAACTGATACGTAAGTTTAATAAATAGATAAGGTTAAGCGAGAATGTTACTGAATAGGTGATGTTCTCGCTTTTCTTTTCCAAAAGAATAGAGATATTCTACAATAGATCATTCATTTGAGTCAAATTCAGCGATTACTACAGCCGCTGGCGTGGTCAGATTGGTTTGAAGTATACATTCTAAGGTATATACGAATCGAGATTAACAAAGATTTTGTATAAACAATAAAAGGGTATGTAGAAAGTTTAGATAATGGTTGGCGCATAACAGTTGACTAACGCATGCACAACAGCTGTTATGCAAGCGCACAACAGCTGTTGTGCGACCGGAGATACTAACTGTCT
>JAJXBQ010000226.1:0-5332 GCA_021640525.1 Segatella copri | reverse complement strand
TTGTACGCCTTTATTATTATGTTAGTTAAAATTATTTAACTTCCTCAAAATCAGCATCTTGTACGTCTTGAGCTCCGTCATTCGCACCCTGTGCCTGCTGACCGCCCTGAGCACCCTGAGGACCTGCCTGCTGGCCGCCCTGATACATCTGCTGAGAAGCAGCCTGCATTACGGTGTTCAAGTTGTTCATAGCTGAATCGATAGCTGCAACATCACCTGCCTTGTGAGCATCCTTCAACTGCTGCAAAGCCTGCTCGATACCTGGCTTCTTGTCAGCTGGAATCTTATCACCATTATCCTTCAGGAAGTTCTCGGTGGTGAAGATCATACTGTCAGCCTGGTTCATCTTGTCAATCTTCTCGCGCTCAGCCTTATCAGCAGCAGCGTTCTGCTCTGCCTCAGCCTTCATGCGGTTGATCTCGTCCTCGCTCAAGCCAGATGAAGCCTCGATGCGGATGCTCTGCTCCTTACCGGTAGCCTTATCCTTAGCTGATACGTTCAAGATACCGTTGGCATCGATATCGAAGGTAACCTCAATCTGAGGAACACCACGGCGAGCTGGAGCGATACCTGTCAGGTTGAACTGGCCGATGCTCTTGTTCTGAGCTGCCATTGGACGCTCACCCTGCAATACGTGGATGGTAACCTCTGTCTGGTTATCAGCTGCTGTAGAGAATACCTCGCTCTTCTTGCAAGGGATAGTTGTATTGGCATCGATGAGCTTAGTCATCACACCACCCATAGTCTCGATACCGAGAGTCAATGGAGTAACGTCGAGCAATACGATGTCACCAACACCCTCTTCCTTGTTCAGGATGGCACCCTGGATAGCTGCACCTACTGCAACAACCTCATCTGGGTTAACGCCCTTAGAAGGCTCCTTGCCGAAGTAGTTCTTAACCAAGGTCTGAACGGCTGGGATACGGCTTGAACCACCAACCAAGATAACCTCGTCGATATCTGATGTAGAGAGCTTAGCATCACGAACGGCATTCTGGCAAGGTACCAAGCAAGCCTGAATCAGGTTGTGAGCCAACTGCTCGAACTGTGCACGAGTCAAAGTCTTAACCAAGTGCTTTGGCATACCGTCAACGGCTGTGATGTAAGGCAAGTTGATTTCTGTAGATGTAGAGCTTGACAACTCAATCTTAGCCTTCTCAGCTGCCTCCTTCAAACGCTGCATAGCCATAGGATCCTTGCGGAGATCTACGCCTTCCTCAGCCTTGAAACCATCAGCCAACCAGTTGATGATTACCTGATCGAAGTCATCACCACCGAGGTGAGTATCACCATTGGTAGAAAGAACCTCGAATACGCCGCCACCGAACTCCAGGATAGAGATATCGAATGTACCACCACCAAGGTCGAATACGGCAATCTTCATATCCTTGTTAGCCTTGTCAACACCGTAAGCCAAAGCTGCGGCTGTAGGCTCATTTACGATACGCTGAACGTTCAAACCTGCAATCTGACCAGCCTCCTTAGTAGCCTGACGCTGTGAGTCAGAGAAGTAAGCAGGAACTGTGATAACAGCATCTGTAACCTCCTGTCCGAGATAATCCTCTGCAGTCTTCTTCATCTTCTGGAGAACCATTGCAGAAATCTCCTGTGGAGTATATTTGCGACCCTCGATTTCAACACGTGGATAACCACCCTCGTTTACTACTGTGTAAGGCATTGCCTCAGCCTCTTTCTGGCTCTGAGCGTATGTCTCACCCATGAAACGCTTGATAGAATATACAGTGTTCTTAGGGTTTGTGATGGCCTGACGCTTAGCAGGATCACCTACCTTGCGGTCACCATCCTTAACGAAACCTACTACTGATGGAGTAGTACGCTTACCTTCACTATTAGCGATTACAACTGGTTCGCTACCTTCGAAAACGGCAACACAACTGTTTGTGGTACCCAAGTCAATTCCAATTACTTTTCCCATAATTATATCTTTTTTTTATTTTTATCGTTATTAATATGTTATTTATCTCATGAACTGCTGGCTAATGGAAGTCTGCCGAAGATATGCATCTGTCGGGAACCTCTGTATTCAGCGTTCACGCTTTCCGTCATAACAAAGCATGTGCCAAGGGATTGTAAAATTTAAAGTGGCTGACAAGGTGTCAGATAATGCTGACAAAATAAAAGGAATCAAGATATGGGAGGCGATAAAATGTCGCATTCTCCCTATCTTGATTCCTGTAATATGATTGAGAAATCTTTCTTTTCAGATAAAGCTCCTATATATAATAAGGTGTGAAACCTTATCTGGCTTTATTTCTGTTCCTTAGCAGCAAGTGCTTCGCGAACCTTAGCTTCCAGTTCATCGAGAAGTTCAGGGTTATCCTTGAGCAATGCCTTGCAGGCATCGGCACCCTGTCCGAGTTTAGAACCGCCATAGCTATACCAGCTGCCGCTCTTTTCGATGATATCGTTGGCTACAGCCAGACCGAATACCTCACCGGCACGGCTGATGCCTTCGCCAAACATGATGTCGAACTCTGCCTTGCGGAAAGGAGGAGCCACCTTGTTCTTTACTACCTTTACGCGAACCAGATTACCTACTACCTCATCGCCGTCCTTGATGGCTGTAGCTTTGCGGATATCCAAACGCACAGATGCATAGAACTTCAAGGCATTACCACCGGTGGTTGTCTCTGGGTTACCGAACATAACACCAATCTTCTCGCGCAACTGGTTGATGAAGATGCAGGTAGTGTTGGTCTTGCTGATGGTAGAAGTGAGCTTGCGGAGAGCCTGACTCATCAGTCGAGCCTGAAGACCTACCACATTGTCACCCATATCGCCTTCGATTTCCTTCTTAGGAGTCAAGGCGGCTACTGAGTCAACAACTACGATGTCTACAGCAGCAGAACTGATCAGCTGGTCTGCAATCTGCAACGCCTGCTCACCATTATCTGGTTGTGAAATCCACAAGTTATCAACATCAACGCCCAGTTTAGCCGCATAGAAACGGTCGAAAGCGTGCTCGGCATCAATGAAAGCAGCGATACCGCCAGCCTTCTGAGCCTCTGCGATGGCATGGATAGCCAATGTTGTCTTACCGGAAGATTCCGGACCGTAAATCTCGATGATACGTCCCTTAGGATAACCGCCTACGCCCAGTGCATTGTCGAGAGCGATACTGCCTGTAGGGATAACTTCGATGTTCTCAACGTGCTCATCTCCGAGTTTCATGATAGAGCCCTTACCGAAGTCCTTTTCTATCTTTGCCATGGCTGCCTGAAGAGCTTTCAGCTTGCCTTCATTAGGATTCAATTTTCCCTCTTGCATTTCTTTTGCCATATTCTTATTTTATTTAAAGTTTAGTCGATTTCCAAATCGCCATCAAACACCTCGTGCCATGGCAATCCCTGCTTGTTCAACTGCTCCATGAATGGATCTGGGTCGAACTCCTCTACGTTCCATACGCCTGGCTTCTTCCAGATGCCCTTGAGGAACATCATGGCACCAATCATGGCTGGCACACCGGTGGTGTAGCTTACGCCCTGCATGCCGGTTTCGTTGTAAGCCTCCTGGTGCTTGCAGTTGTTATATACGTAATAGGTGCGCTCCTTGCCGTCTTTCTTGCCACGGATGCGGCAACCGATAGATGTTTCGCCATCATAGTTCTCGCCGAGATCCTGTGGGTTAGGCAATACGGCCTTGAGGAACTGCAATGGAACAATCTTCACCTTGGCAGTCTTGCCAGAACCGTCTGCCAATGGAGCCTCGTACTCGATTTCGTCGATGCGGCTCATGCCGAGGTTCTGAATACAGTCGAGGTAGGTGAGATACTGCTGACCGAAGGTCATCCAGAAACGTGCCTCCTTGATGGTAGGGTAGTTCTTCACCAGGCTCTCCAACTCCTCGTGGTGCATCAGATAGCTCTCGCGAGGACCGATGTTAGGGTAGGTGAGAGGCTTGTGGATAGAGAGAGGGTCGGTTTCAATCCATTCGCCATCCTTATACCAGAGTCCCTTCTGGGTAATCTCGCGGATATTGATTTCTGGGTTGAAGTTGGTTGCGAAAGCCTTGTGATGGTTACCAGCGTTGCAATCCACGATGTCGAGCACCTCAATCTCATCGAAGTGATGCTTGGCAGCGTATGCGGTGAAGATGCCTGATACACCTGGGTCGAAGCCGCAGCCGAGGATAGCGCAGAGACCTGCCTGCTCGAACTTATCCTTGTAAGCCCACTGCCATGAATATTCGAAGTGAGCCTCGTCCTTAGGCTCATAGTTAGCGGTATCCATGTAGTTGCAGCCGCAGGCCAGACAGGCATCCATAATGGTGAGATCCTGGTAAGGCAAAGCGAGGTTGATGACAAGCTCAGGCTTGTAGCTATTGAAGAGAGCCTTCAACTGCTCAACGTCGTCGGCATCCACCTCAGCTGTCTGAATATCCATCTTGTAGCCCTTGGCATGGATATCCTTAACCAGCTTGTCGCACTTTTCCTTGCGACGGCTAGCAATCATAAACTCGGTGAAAACGTCCTGGTTCTGGACGATCTTGAAGGCAGCCACGGTAGCCACGCCACCTGCGCCAATCATAAGTACTCTACTCATTTATAATCTTGTTTTTTTATGTTTATTATTTTAATGTTTACTTTATCTCATTTGCCGAAATCCCCAGGGCATTCATGAGCGAATATCCGAGAATCTCCTGTCGGAAGTTTCCGCCTGGCATAGGTTGCATGGCAAAGAGGGTGATGCGCTTGTCATCGTCATCTACCTTGCGAAGTATCTCGCGGAGCCGGTCGTAAGCATCTCCATCCTCAGAATTTGGGATGATCATCACTCGCTTCACTTCCTTGGCGTTGCATACGGTGCGTGCCACATCTACGAGGAAGTCATCCTTGCCTACCATCTTTTCCTCAGTAGGATACGAAGAGATGATGAACTCTCCGAGCTTATCATCCTTGAAAGCCTGGGCGTTCAGATCCTTCTCATAGTTGGCTGGGCGGAAGTTTTTCATCGCCATCGACTGCTTGTCGTGGATAAGCACAACCTGTGTTTCGTGCTCGCCCTCTCTCAGACCTCCGTCAAGGGCAATGCAGACTGCCCATTGTGCCATATCGGCTGGTTGGATGCGGCGGTTGATCATACGTTCGAAGTTGACTATCAGGTCGAAAGCCACTCTGTCGATATAATCGGCGTCAGCGATGATTACATTCTCACTCCATTTTATATTGTTTGTATCTAATGAATTCATTGGTGCAAAAATTAGGCAAACGAGCATGATGAAAGCTTGCTTTCAAATTGCCGAATGCAGATGATTTCTGCAAATTTACGAATAAATTTCGTAATTAAGGCATTTTGAAAATATAAAATAATAA
>JAJXBQ010000016.1:0-24037 GCA_021640525.1 Segatella copri | reverse complement strand
GAATAATGTAGTATTAAACAACTGACTAGTAAGTAAAACTATTAATCTATTTTTAAGATGAAGAATTTAAAAATGATTGAAAAGCCGTTTGTTTTGCTATTCCTGCTCTGTTTGCTTCCTTTGGGAGTTTCGGCTCAGAGCATAGTAAAAGGTATAGTGACTGATCCAAGTGGAGAACCTGTGATAGGTGCTACGGTTAAAGTAGACGGTAGCAAGCTGGGTGTTGTTACCGACTTGGATGGTAAGTTTAGCATTGATGCTGCACCTGATGCAACATTGACTATTACCTATGTGGGTATGGAGCCTAAGACCGTGAAAGCTCAGGCTGGTAAAACGCTTTCCATTACCTTGAAGGATGATTCTAAAGTTCTGAATGATGTCGTTGTCATCGGTTATGGCGTTCAGAAGAAGAGCGACCTGACAGGTGCCGTTGCATCTATCAAGAGCGATGACATCAAGGGTTTGTCTGCTACCGATGCCGGTGCTGCCCTCCAGGGTAAGGCTGCCGGTGTACAGATTATCAACTCGGGTGGTCCGGGTGAGGCTGCCGATATCCGTGTGCGTGGTTATTCTTCCAATAGTGGAAATATCAGTCCATTGCTCATTGTTGATGGTTTGAAGGTTGACAATATCCAGTATCTGGATCCATCTATGATTGAGAGCATGGAGGTATTGAAGGATGCCGCTTCTGCTGCCATCTATGGTGCACAGGCGGGTAATGGTGTCATCATCATCACTACCAAGAGTGGTGCTGCCAATGGCGGTAAGGCTGAGATTTCTTATAGTAGCAAGTTTACCATCCAGTCTATTGGTAGAAAGGCTAAGCTCTTCGACGCTCCAGAGTATATTTCATACCATAAGTACTTGGGCGACTTGACGGATGATAAGTTGAAGGCTGAGGGATACAATGGAGAGAACACCAACTGGTATGATGAAGCTTTTGAAAATAGTTTGGCTCATCAGCACAGCCTTACCATCCAGGCTAGCAATGGTAGGGGTCGTTTCCTTGCCAACTTGAATATCCTCAATAATAATGGTATCGTCAAGGGAGATAAGGATGTTTACAAGCGTTTTACAGGTCAGATTAATGCTGACTACGATGTATATAAGTGGTTGAACATTTCGACAAACACCTCTTTCGAGAAGTGGAAGACCAAGGGCGTGAACAAAGGTTATGGTTCTGTGTTGAACTCTGTTGTTTCTGTAGATCCATTGACACCTTGCTATGTAAGCGACCCTTCTAAGTTGCCAACCAATGTTTATAACGCTTATCAGAATGGCGCCCCTGTGATGAGAGATGCTGACCATAATAATGATTTCTATGGTACATCTCACTATGTAGAGGATGCTACTGGTAACCCATTGGCACAGCGCGACCGCGTGGGCTCTTACAATCAGGGTATCAATGTACGTGGTACCGTTGCAGCCAACATCAAGCCATTCAAGGGCTTCACCTATACATCTCGTTTGGGTTACCGCATCACGCAGAGCAACTACCACAACTATGAGCAGCCATATTACATCAATACCCTCTCTAACTCCTCACAGTACAAGATAGAGGCTCATACCAACAATGGTCTTTACTATCAGTGGGAGAACTTTGCAAACTATTTGAATACATTTGGCAAGCATACTGTAGGAGCCATGGTGGGTATGTCGTTCACCAAGAACCATTGGGACAACGCTTCCATAGGATCTGAGGGTACGAATATTCTTTCAAACTATGCTCCTAACTATCGTTACATCGACTATTTGCTCGCTGATGCTACAAAGAGCGTAGGCAATGCTCCTAACGACGCTACGGAACTTTCATACTTCGGTCGTTTGTCTTATAGCTACGATAATCGTTATTTCTTGCAGTTCAACTTCCGTCGTGATGCATTCGATTCATCTAAGCTTCCAAAGGATGCTCGTTGGGGTAACTTCCCATCAGTATCTGCTGGTTGGACTATCAGCAATGAGAAGTTCTTCAAGGACAACATCAGTCGTGATGCCATCTCTTTCTTGAAGCTTCGTGGATCTTGGGGTAAGAATGGTAATGTCAATGTATTGAGCAACTACCCGTATACTTCTCCTATTGCCATGAACCAGAGCTTCTATCAGTACAATCCATCTGGCGGTGATGGTAAGTTGTCTTATGGTTCTAAGCCAACTGGTCTTGCTAACCCAGGTTTGACTTGGGAGACTTCAGAGCAGGTAGACTTGGGTCTTGATGCCCGTTTCTTGAACGATCGTTTGTCATTCTCTCTCGACTGGTATCGCAAGAACACCAAGGACCTCTTGGTAGAGATAAATCTTCTTCCGGAAATTGGTGTAAGCAAGTATATCGTCAACTCTGGTAAGGTGCTTAACACAGGTTTCGACTTCGAGTTGGGTTGGAGAGATCATATCCGTGATTTCAAGTACTCTGTTTCAGTCAACGGTTCTACCTTGAAGAATGAGGTAAAGGATCTTTCTTCATGCATCAGCCGTATCGAGGGTATAGGTATCGATGGCTTCAACAGCCGTTTGAAGCCAACATTCGAGGTGGGGCACTCTATCTGGTACTTCCGTGGTTACAAGTATGCAGGTGTAGCAGAGGATGGAAGTGCGTTGTATTATGACAAGGATGGCAAAACCACCAATGCGCCTACAGATAATGATAAGCAGGATTTGGGTGTGGGTATTCCTAAGTTTACTTACGGTATCACCCTCAATGCTGAGTACAAGGGCTTCGACTTGACCATCTTCGGTACTGGAGCAGCAGGCAATAAGATTTATAACTTGATGGTATCAGCCGACCGACCACTCTTGAATGGTATCGATGAATATTGGAAGAATTCCTGGACAGAGAGTAATACCAACGCCAAGTATCCTGATATGAAGAAGGTGGCAACTGACTGGACATTCTTCAGTTCTAGCGCAGCTGTCTTCAGCGGTTCTTACTTCAAGATTAAGCAGATTCAGTTGGGTTACACATTGCCACGTCTCATTACGGGCAAGATTGGCCTGAATGGTGTGCGTGTTTACTGCTCTTTGGATGACTTCTTCACAATCACCAAGTATCCTGGAGCCGATCCTGAGACAGCTTCTATGAACAGCGCTCAGTCGCGTGGTTTTGATAATGGTACTTATCCTACTTCTAAGAAGATGGTATTTGGTATCAATGTAACATTCTAATTATTAAATGATACAGCAATGAAAAAGTATTTATTATATTCTAGTATATTAGCCCTTGCGTTGACAGGAACAGTATCCTTTACTTCCTGTGAGAGTCAGCTCGATATTGAGCAGAAGGGTACTACTTATGAGGAACAGTTCTATAAGACTGATGCCGATGCAGAGGCTGCTTTGGTGGCAGCATACGAAGGCTTTATGTGTAATGTAGTAGGACGTCAGCCAGACATCCAGGGAAGTTTGGGTATCTATACTCCTCACAAGTTGATTTTGAACATGTGTGGTGATGATGTTTACTATGCCAGTGGTAACTATGGAGACCATGAGGACGCAGGTTGCCTCAATGAGTTCCGCTATGATACTGATGCCTTGGTTCCAAAGTTGATGTACTCAGGTCTCTATTCTTCAGTGTATACTTGCAACTTGGTCGTTAACAAGTTTGCTAATCCAGATACACCAGTCAAGAAGCGTTGTGTGGCTGAGGCTCGTGTGCTTCGTGCTTACGACTACTTCTTGTTGGCAAACTTTTGGGGCACTCCTCCATTCGTCTTAAAGAAGTTGACAGCTGATGCGCTTCCATACAACAGCGATAAGGATCCTGAGAATCCTATGACCCACGAACAGTTGATAGAGTGGGTTGCTTCTGAATGTGAGGCAGCTGCGGCCGATCTTGATGAGCGCAAGAGCAAGGGAGACAAGGATGGAGCTGTAAAGGTAACCAAGGGCTTTGCTAATGCATTGGCTGGTAAGGCTTACCTCTTCGCTGGCAAGTATGAACAGGCTAAGACTGCCCTCAAGAAGGTTATCGACTCAGGCAAGTATGCCCTTGTTCCAGGCGACAAGTACATGGACAACTTCCATATTGAGGGTGATGGCAACGAGGAGAAGGTCTTCGAAATCAATTTCGAGTACAATGCTGGTAAGGGTGCATGGAGCGGTATGATTCAGCGTTCTAGCTGGATGGAGTCTAATGCAATGAACTGGCGTGCTGGTAACTTCGTAGTTTCTCCTCAGTCTGTATATAGTGGCATCGATGGTTGGGGTGGCTTAGGTGTACCTCAGTGGTTTGGTGATGAGTTCCATGAGAACGATGGCGACTCTTACCGTTTCAAGGCTACCTTGAAGCACATTGATGATGCTGTTTATAAAATGAAGTATGCTAATGCTGAGCTAAACAAGATGACGGTTGATCAGAAGAAGGTAAGCACGGCTGTTGGTATCAAGGATCAGGTTCAGGGACTTTATGGTAACTCTACTTGGTTGGCATTCAAGACAGTGATGCGTGCAGCTGACTCTGATGGTAAGAAATATGGTGACAACATCCGTTTGAACAACTATCTCGTGATGCGTTATGCCGAGGTTCTTTTGAACTATGCAGAGGCTTGTCTCCAGACTGGCGATCAGGGTGAGGCCAAGAAGTATATTAATATGATTCAGGAGCGTGCAGGCTCCCAAACCATCAGTAACTCAGTAGATATGGATGTTCTCAAGAAGGAGAAATCATACGAGTTGTGGATGGAAGGTTGCCGTTGGTTCGACATCAAGAGATGGAGGGATGCCACTGCCATCAATCGCATCAAGAATGCGGGTTCTGATGTACCTCACCTCTTTGACAAGTTGTTCCGCGCACCTCAGGCTTCTGACGAGAAGTTGCACTGGGAGCATGGTACAGAGGCAAATAGCCGCTTCTATACAGTTTCTTCTCATGCAGCAAAGGATGCAGGTTTCACTGTTGGTTACCAAGAGGGAAAACATGATTACTTCCCTTATCCACAAACAGTGAAGAACATGAACCCTAACCTGCAGCAGAATCCTGGTTGGTAATCATGAAGTTGTTTTGTTAATATAGTGTTTTAAGTTTAAAGAACTATAGATTGTTTGACAATTAGGGGGTGTTTTGAAAAAAAGCACTCCCTTTTTTTCTTCTTTAAAGAAATTTGTGTATGAAAACATGGATGTGTGCAATGTTGATGACGATGTCGGTAGGAGCATCTGCGCAAAACCCGATTATCAGCGGACAGTATTCTGCTGATCCTACGGCTCGGGTATTCAATGGTAAGGTGTATCTTTATCCTTCTCATGACATTCCGAGTCCTATCGAGAAACTGAAGGAATGGTTCTGCATGGCAGATTATCACGTTTTCTCTTCCACTAATCTTACTGAGTGGCAGGATCATGGAGTCATCGTATCGCAGGACAAAGTACCTTGGGTACAGGACGGCAGTTATACGATGTGGGCTCCAGATTGTGTGGAGAAAGACGGAAAGTATTACTTCTATTTCCCTGCCGCTCCGAAAGGGGAGGAGAAGGGATTCGGAATAGGTGTGGCGGTTGCTGACCAGCCTGAAGGACCGTTTATGCCGATGTGGAAACCCATAGAGGGTGTGCACGGCATAGATCCTTGTGTGCTGATAGATAAGGACGGACAGGCTTATATCTACTGGGCTGGAGCAGGATTGCACATGGCTAAGCTGAAACCAAACATGACGGAACTTGCCTCGGAACCCAAACTGGTAGAGGGATTGCTTGAGGGATTCAAGGAAGGACCATTTGCCTTCGAGCGTAACGGCAAATATTATTTCACCTTCCCTTGGGTACGTGAAAAGGATGGAACCGAAACGCTGGCTTATGCCATGGCTGACCATCCGATGGGACCTTTCACGTTCAAGGGCATCATCATGGATGAGTCACCTACGAAGTGCTGGACCAATCATCATAGCATCGTGGAATATCAGGGACAGTGGTATCTCTTCTATCACCATAATGATTATTCGCCTAAGTTCGACAAGAACCGCTCGGTGCGAATCGACTCTCTGAACTTCAATCCTGACGGAACGATACAGAAGGTGATACCTACGCTAAGAGGTGTGGGATTGACGAAAGCTCGTTCGCACATTCAGATAGACCGCTATTCTGCGCTGCAAGGCAAGGGTATTGGTATTGATTATCTGGATAAAAACAACTGTTTTGCCGGATGGAAGGCTCTCTTCTCTCAATCGAATACTGCTCTTATATATAATAAGGTGGATTTCGGTAACGAGAAGGTGGAAGAAGTCACTGTTCGTGCCAAGTCACCAAAGGGCGGTGTGCTCGTGGTAAGAGCTGATGGCAAGAAGGGCAATATCATCGCTAAGGTGAAGATTCCTAAGTCGGCTGCCTGGAAGAATGTCCGTGCCCAGGTGCTCCATGCTCCTCTCGGTGTTCATGCTCTCCATGTATCCTTGCAGAGTGGAGCCGATGTTGAGGTTGACTGGCTGGGCTTTGATGCGTTGCCTTGGGAAAAGGGAGCTTTCGAAACTCACCGGTATCGTAATCTCTTTGCCGAGATGGGGTATAAGCAGACTGATATTGACAGGAAGGTGAACGAAGTGTTCAATGATGTATTCTATGGCAAAAACAAGGTCTATTTCGAAGTGGGCGATTCCATGGGATATGTCAGCGATGTAAAGAACAATGATGTGCGAACCGAAGGCATGTCGTATGGAATGATGGCTGCCGTGCAGTTTGGCAAAAAGGACATCTTCGACCGCCTCTGGCGATGGAGCAAGAAATACATGCAGCATCAGGAAGGACCTTATAAGGGCTATTTCGCATGGAGCTGCAAGACTGATGGAACGAGAAATGCGCAGGGAGCCGCATCGGATGGTGAACTCTATTTCGTAACTTCGCTCATCTTTGCATCCAACCGATGGGGCAATGATACGGGCATCAACTATCTGAAGGAAGCGCAGCATATTCTGGATTGCAGCATGCAGAAGGTGGAAATGGACCGCACGGCTCCGCTCATCAATCTCGAACACCAGCTCATCACCTTTACGCCCGATCATTGGGGCGGGAAGTTTACAGATCCTTCTTACCATCTCCCTGCCTTCTATGAGGTATGGGCAAAATGGGCTAACGACGGACGTTCTCAGTTCTGGAAGGAGTGTGCAGAGAAAAGCCGTGAGTTCCTGCATAAGTGCATCAATGAAAAGACGGGCTTGAATCCTGACTATTGCAACTATGATGGCAGTCTGATGAAGACTGGTCAGTTGCTGGGTGATGCATTTCGCTACGATTCCTGGCGTGTTCCGATGAACATTGCGCTCGATTATTCCTGGGCTTGCAAGGATAAGGAGTGGCAGCAGAAATATGCCAACACCCTGCAGAACTTCCTGTACAGTCAGGGCATTGATTCTTTCCTGGACCAGTATAATGTAGATGGAACGATGGTAGAAGATATTCTGCCGGCAGGTACGGCTCCTAAGGCTCTCCGTCATTCTGTCGGTTTTGTTGCCACTGCGGCTGCGGCTTCATTGGTCAGCAATCATGTGAAGGGCAGGGAATTCGTCAGTCATTTCTGGAATGCCAAACATGAGCCAGACAAGGAAGGTTTCTTCGATGGCTATTACGACGGACTGTTGCGCCTCTTCGCCTTCATGCATCTGAGTGGCCGTTATCAGATTATCGAACCTCAATAATAAAAAGAATAGTCTATGAACAACTTTTTCAATAAAATAGTTAGATTGTTTTGTTTATGTGTATTCCTTTTTGGGCATTCCTCTGCGGATGCCCAAAATAAGGAATTACCAGCAGACATCAATCCTTATTTCGGACCGGTAGGCAAGCAGCCAGTCATGCCCAATGCGGCTGGCTTTATACAGAGATGGTTGCTCCTGGAGCCTATCTCCGTGCCTGTCAAGAGTAATGTCGTTTTTACTGATTCTTATCTGAAGGAGATATTCCATACGCAGTATTTCCCTAAACAGATGGAAATCGTACCTAAGGATGGAACCGCCGTGAAGGTGGGGAAGGAAAAGCTGAAATGGCATGCGCTGGATAGCAAGCTCTATAACGTCAAGCTCTTCCGCTTCGCTACTTCGTTCGGAAAGCCCAAGTATGGTGTCTTGTTCTGGGCGGTTACTGTTATTGATTGCCCTGAGGAAATGAAAGACATCCGCCTGGCTGTCGGTTCGAATGGTGCCTCCATGTGGTGGCTCAATGGCGAGGAGGCGGTGATGTTGGAAGGCGACCGCAGGATGGTTCGCGATGATGTGGTTTCTAAGAAGCTTACCTTGAAGAAGGGTAGGAATATCCTTCGGGGTGCTGTCATCAATGGACCTGGCATGAGCGACTTCTGTATCCGATTCATCGACGGACAAGGCAAGCCAGTCAGAAACCTGTCTATTCACGTGAAGTAGTGTAATCAATATAGAAAGTTATGAAACAGAACAATATATTTTTCAGATATTTTAGCCCGGTTGCTGCTCAGCAGAAACTTTATGTCGCTGTTTTGGTTGTCTTGTTGTCTTCTTCTGCTTACGAGGCAGAAGCTCAGGTGGGCGAACCTTTCATTCATGATCCTTCTACCATTGCCCTGTGTGATGGAAAGTATTATACCTTTGGAACGGGTGAAGGTGGACTCTGGTCGGAGGATGGCTGGACCTGGCAGGGTGGTGCTGTTCGTCCCGGCAGAGGAGCGGCTCCAGACGTATTGAAGATTGGCGACCGTTATCTTGTAGCCTACAGTGCTACGGGTGGTGGATTGGGCGGCAGTCATCGCGGTGATGTATTGACAATGTGGAACAAAAGTCTCGATCCGAAATCGCCTGATTTCAAATATACCGAACCGGTGGTGGTGGCTTCTTCCTTGGATGATGAAGACTGTGATGCCATTGATGCAGGCTTGTTGCTCGACCCTACTACCGGCAGACTCTGGCTCAGTTACGGAACCTATTTCGGATTTATCCGTCTGGTAGAACTTGATCCGAAGACTGGTAAGCGGATGGAAGGCAACGAACCCGTCAATATCGCTATCGACTGCGAAGCTACCGATTTGATTTATCGCAACGGCTGGTATTATCTTCTCGGCACTCACGGAACCTGCTGTGATGGTCCTAATTCTACCTACAATATCGTGGTGGGACGTTCGCGAAAGATAACCGGTCCATACGTGGATAATGTGGGCAGAGAGATGTTGCAGGGCGGTGGAAAGATGGTGATTGCTGCCAATAATCTGAAGACAGGTCCTGGACACTTCGGACGCTATATTGAGGAAGAGGGTGTGGAAAAGATGTCGTTCCACTATGAGTCTGATTTCAGACAGGGAGGACGAAGTGTCCTGGCTATCCGTCCTTTGCTGTGGAAGAACGATTGGCCTGTGGCTGGCGATGAATTTCATGCCGGAACCTACGAGATAGAATCGGAGCGAAGAGGCTATGCTCTGGAGATTGCCGTAGATTTCGTGAGAATGCAGCGTGATATCGAACCATTCTGGATAAAGCCAACCAAGCCTTTGAAGGACATCGAGCCACAGACCTTGAAGGAGGTGGAGGCAGAATGGCCTAAGGGAGAAGTGAAGGTAAGAATGAACGACTACATGTTCCGTCCTCATCAGAAGTGGAGCATTACGCCTGCCGGAAAGGATGGTTATCTGGGTGGTCCTTATTATAAGATCTGCATAGAGGGCACTACCCGTTATCTTACCGCAACCGCTCAGCATGATGTCATCGCCAAACCTGAGTTTACTGGTGAAGATGCCCAGCTTTGGCGCATCGAACAGCTTACCGATGGCACCTATCGCATCATGCCGAAGGCAGTGCCGGGCACTGAAGAGAAACTGGCATTGGTTTCACTCGGCGACTGTACCCCAGGTCTGGCTCCTTTCGATTTCAACAGCGATAATTCTAAATGGAATTTCAGACAACAATAATAAATAACTGATTCAGCTTTCGCTTGAATGGAAACAAGAAGATGTTTGTATATCATGAAAAGCGTTGAATATAGCTTTTGATAAGTTATTTTAATGGTCTTAGAAACCTGTATTATTTACCTCTTAAATACTGTTCCGTGTGGTTGCCGGCAGCTGCCAGCAAGGTTGCTGCCATATGCCGACAAGGTTGCTGCCATATGCCAGCAGCCTTGCTGGCAGCCGCCAACTATTAAATAAATCTAATTCTTCAGGTCATTAGATACACCTTATGTGATTATTTCATATATTTGCAATGAACTATAAAACAAGGCAACTATGGACTTAAAGTATGATGTTTATACCATTACCAATGCTGAGGGTAGTGGTGAAGAACGTAAATATGTTCGGTTGAAACAGCATGAGGCGATGACGGCTAGCGAACTGGAAGCCACCATCCAGCAAAGATGTACACTCACCAAGGGTGATGTGGCAGCAGTGTTCACAGAACTTCATGACATTGTGGTTAGTGAGTTCTCGATGGGGCGCAGGGTTTATGTTCCTCAACTGGGATATTTTTCGCTTGCCGTAAATCTGGAAATGCCAGAGGATAAGCCTGATAAGAAGGTTACGGGAAAGGAATTACGGTTGCGGGGTATCAACTTCCGGCCAGTGGGCGGTCTCTTACGGGAAATAGAAAAAAGAGTCCATTTCGTACGTTCAGAGTATACCGGCCGTTCCAACATTTATACCGAAGAGAAACTATGGACTGTATTACAGGATTTTTTCCAGGAGAACCGCTATCTCACCATCAGTCTCATGCGAATGAAGTTTGGACTGTCTCGCCACATGGCACAAAAATGGATAGACCACTTTATAGCCAAGGGTTTGTTGGTTAAAGATGGTACTCCCCGTTCACCGATATATTTCCTGAACGATAAACAGTAACAAAATGCGGTGATGTGTTACATCATATAAACTCTTTGATAGACGTTGATAGAGTGATCAAATTCCCTTTAAGGTATTGGGTGCACAGTTGAATACATAATAAATCCCGAAATCGCTTGGCGATTTCGGGATTTTTGCTTATCTTTGCCAACGTAAATAGTAAATTGTTGATAATATGGCAACGAAGTTATATCCAATAGGCATGCAGACCTTCTCTGAGATTCGAGAGGAGGACTTTCTCTATGTAGATAAGACGGAGTACATCTATCGTATGACTCATACGAGTGGAAAGTATTTCTTCCTGGCGCGACCACGTCGTTTCGGAAAGTCACTCCTCGTCTCTACTATGCAGAGCTATTTCGAGGGAAAGAAGGATTTGTTCAAGGGATTGGCAGTTGATAAGTTAGAAAAGGAGTGGACGGAATACCCAGTCCTCCATTTTGACATGAGCGGTGGCAAGCACATGGAACCAGAGCAGCTGGAATTGTATTTGGGCTATATCCTGAAAGATCAAGAGAAGAAATGGGGTATAAGTGAACCACGTATCGGGGCAAATAACCGACTCATCGACCTCATCAATACGGCTTATGAGAAGAGTGGAAAACAAGTGGTGGTGCTCATCGATGAATATGATGCGCCTATGCTGGATGTGGCTCACGAGAAAGAGCAACTGGATGTGTTGCGCAATATCATGCGCAACTTCTTTAGTCCCCTGAAATATAGTGAGGCAAAACTGCGTTTTGTTTTTCTTACAGGTATCACCAAGTTCTCGCAAGTTAGCATCTTCAGTGAACTCAATAATATCACAAATGTGTCGATGGACGATGAATATGCTGGAATCTGTGGTATCACCAAAGAAGAACTCCTGGAAAATATGTCGGATGACATCGATATGCTTGCTGACGCACTTGGATATTCTAGAGAAATGATGATTGCAAAGCTCAAGGAGAATTATGATGGCTATCATTTCTCAAAGAAATCGCCAGACGTTTTCAATCCATATAGTCTGCTCAACTGTTTTTCGAAAAAGGAATTGGGGGCATTCTGGTTCAGTTCTGGTACGCCAACTTATCTTATCAATATGTTGAGGCAGTTTGGCGTGTTGCCAACGGATATTGCTCCGACAGAAGCAGTCAGTTCATCCTTTAATGCACCGACGGAGAATCTGAAGACCATCACGCCGTTGCTCTACCAGAGTGGATATGTTACCATCAAGGAGTACGATCCGGAAACGAGGATTTATACTCTAGATATTCCAAACAAGGAAATCAAGGTAGGGTTGTTTGATAATCTTCTGCCAAACTACGTGGATGGTGTCTCTGCCGAACGGGGCAATGTGGCAATAGCCAAAATGGCATTGCTTATTGGCAAGCGCAACATGGATGGTGCCTTGCATCTGTTGCAAGACTTCCTGGGAACGGTGCCATACTGCAACGTGACCAATTATGAGGGGCATTATCAGCAGATGCTCTTCATCATCTTTATTCTCTTAACCAATTACCTGGTGGATGTGGAGGTGCATACGCCGCGTGGCAGGGTAGATATTGTGCTCCTTACCAAGACCGACCTCTATGTGATTGAATTGAAGCTGAATAAGAGTGCTCAGGCGGCAATGCAGCAAATCAATCTGAAAAACTATCGCCAGCGATTCGCTCTTTGTGGCTTGCCAATTACCAAGGTTGGCATCAATTTCGATTCTACCCAAGGTACTATTGAGGATTGGGTGATAGAGGCATGAGCATCTGAGAGATAGGTAAAATAAAAGAGGGTGTGTCAATATAATAAATCCCGAAATCGCTTGGCGGTTTCGGGATTTTTGCTTATCTTTGCCAACGTAAATAGTAAATTGTTGATAATATGGCAACGAAGTTATATCCAATAGGCATGCAGACCTTCTCTGAGATTCGAGAGGAGGACTTTCTCTATGTAGATAAGACGGAGTACATCTATCGTATGACTCATACGAGTGGAAAGTATTTCTTCTTGAATCGTCCACGTCGTTTTGGCAAATCTCTTTTGGCTTCTACTTTTGATATGAGGGGCATTATCAGCAGACAATGTATAATATAATCCATGAGAAGTGACAAAACATATATTATCAAACTATGCTTCGTTTTTCTCTGCTTTTGGGGCTGGATACTTACCAGTTCTGCCCAAAAAGTAGAGACAAACGATTATTTCTATGTACTCAATACCCAACAGGGGCTTTCTGATAACCGTGTCCTACAGATGATGCAGTTGGCAGATGGCAGGTTGGTGGTGAGAACTCCCAAGGGCATCAATCTCTATGATGGAAGGCGCTTTTCCTTGATTCCTCTTCCTGTAGAAAAAGCAGAAAGCATCACAAAATACAAGGGGCAGACGCATCTTTATGCCGATAGCCAGGATAGACTTTGGATAAAGGAATATCAGAAGATATTCTGTATTCAGCTTAGGGAGGGCAGACTTCTGGACCATCCTTTTGATTCTCTGTCAGGAAATGAAAAAGAGGATAAGAAGCAAATGATGCGAAACAACCCTACTGGGAATGCCATTCAGAATTTGTTTGTAGATAGCAGGAAAAATGTATGGGTTGTTATGGGTGGTGATTCGCTGCTCAATACGCAGGACGGCAATCTAATCCATTTGAAGAAGGAATGGGGGTGTCTGCAGGATCTGGATACCGATGGCAGGCAGATTTGTGCTTTCATGGATTCGGGAATCGTAGCGGTTTTTCAGAATGATAAGCTGGCATATACCGCTTCTGCCTATTCTACATCAGAAGCCCAGCACTACAGAAGTACCTCACTCACCATTCAGACACCGAGCGGACAGTTTTACCAAATCAGAACCGGACATGATGAGAAGAACAAGACGGATGCATCTATCTTCCTGCATTTTAATCCCGAAACCCGGAAGTATTCCAGGATATTCGCATGCGATTACATCTTGCATACATTGAATATGTCATCAGACAATCAGGCATTGATCAGCAGTCAGCATGGTTATCTGATGTTCGACTTCAAGTTGGGCACTATTCCACGCGAGGTGAAGGAATTGGCTTTGCCTGATGGAAAATCGCTCACCACGGGCATCAATACGGTTTATCGGGATAAGGAAGGAGCCATCTGGCTGGGAACCTATCACGATGGTCTGATTTATGTTTCGCCTATGTTGGGCCTCTTCTTCACGATAGACCAACCCTGGTGGAAGTCGGGGTGGGCGATAGCTGGCTTTGTGGCTTTCCTCGTGATTCTGGTGGGCATCAACGCTATTTATCTTCGTAGAAGAAAGAGTACAATTGTAATAAATACCGATCCCCAAAAAGATGATATACCTTTATTGCCAGAGGATAGCCGACAGCATGAAACAGCCGAAACTGTTAATCTGGAGCCCGAACTGATTCTTCAGGTGCGTGTTCTTGTAGAACTGCATCTGGATGATGGAGAGTATGGTGTGGAGCAACTGGCACAGGACCTCTGTATGGAACGGACAGGACTCTATAAAAAGCTGACGGCTCTGACCGATACTACTCCTGTGGCATTTATCCGCAGCATCCGCCTTCAGCGTGCGGCTGCCTTGCTTCAGGAAGGAAAGCTCACCGTGAATGAAATCGCCGAGCGAACGGGATTCAGCTCGCCCAGCTATTTCACCAAGTGTTTTAAGAAGGAATTTGGCGTATTGCCTTCTGAATATAGATAAAATATGCCGGAATAGCCCTAAAAATGAGGCTTTTCCGGTATGATTCAACAAATGTACCACTCGAATCATCATTTGTTTTATCCCTTTTTCACCATTTAGCATTACTTTTGCAGCCGAAATACTATCTTATGTATTTGGAACTTGACAAATCATTAACCCTCTAATAAAATAAACAAAAGTATGCTAAAGAATTTATCTCTCATTGCCCTTTTGGGCATCGCTGCCGTTGGCGTTCCAAGTGAACTTTGCGCCAAGAATGTAAAGGTGGCAGGCACTCAGAAAGGTGCGGCTGCCAAGTCTATCACCCGTCAGGTGGCTCAGCAGAATGTAACCATCGAATTCTATTCTCCATCCATCGTCCGCATTCTGAAATCAGATGCCGGACTTGGTGCTTCCGTTCAGAAGAAAAGCTATTCTGTCATCTTGAAGCCTCAACAGATGAAGGATGTCCAGATACAGGAAAATGGAGATGTTGTAAATATTAAGTCTCGTTTCATTTCCGTCGAACTGAATCAGCAAACAGGCGAAATCCGCTTCCTTTCGAAGGATGGAAAGCTGTTGCTTACCGATACGAAGACCCGCCTGGAAGCCCGCAAGGATGAAGCCAACAAGGGCAAGTACCGCATTGAACAGGATTTCCGTCTTGCCGACGATGAGGCTATCTATGGCTTGGGACAGCTGCGTGATGTTTATATGAATCAGCGTGGTCGTCAGAACATCGAACTCTGGAATCATAACACCTATATCGCCATCCCTTATTTCACCAGCGAGAAAGGCTATGGTCTTTATTGGGACAATGCCGGAAAAACTTATTTCAATGATGTAGTAGCATCCAAGAATAATAGCAACCAGCCATCATGTACTTCCTTCACCAGTGAAGTAGGAACCTGTGCCGACTACTATTTCATGTACAAGGATGGTACGCAGGATGGAGTCATTGCCAGCATCCGTGAACTTACCGGACAGGCTACCATGTTCCCGAAATGGGCGATGGGCTTCTGGCAATGCCGTGAACGCTATAAGACCAGCGACGAACTGGCTGGCGTGTTGGACAAGTATCGCGAACTGAAGATTCCTACCGATGCCATCGTACAGGACTGGCAGTATTGGGGATGCGACTCCAACTGGAATGCGATGAAATTCCAGAACCCATACTATATAAATAAGGTGGGCGACCCAGCCTATGCCAAGTATCTTCCTACCGATATGAAGCAGATGAAGGCGCAGGGAGAACCTCGCCTGAAGAGTCCGGAGGAAATGGTGAAGTATGTTCACAAGAACGATGCCCACCTGATGATTTCCATCTGGTCAAGTTTCGGTCCTTGGACCGAGCAGTATCGTGAACTGAAGAAGATGAATGCACTCCTTCCTTTCGATACCTGGCCAAGAAATAGTGGCGTGATGCCATATGATGTCTTCAATCCGAAGGCGCGCGACCTCTACTGGAAGTATCTTACTCATCTCTACCAGATGGGCTTTGATGCCTGGTGGACCGATTCTACGGAGCCAGACCATTTTGAGAAGCCGGGCGATGAGAACTATCAGACCTTCGATGGTTCATGGTTGGGCGTGAAGAACGCCTTCCCATTGTTGCACAACAAGAGCATCTACGAGCACCAGAGAGCGATGAAGGGCAACACAAAGCGTTCGCTCCAGATGACCCGAAGCGGCAGTCTCGGTATTCAGCATTATGGCACCATTTGCTGGAGCGGTGATGTGCTGGCTTCCTGGAACGAGATGAAGAATCAGATTCCATCGGGCTTGAACTTCTCGCTCTGCGGTATCCCATTCTGGAACACCGACCTGGGTGGTTTCTTCTACTGGGAGTTTGAACAGAATCCAAAGAACCCTGCCATTCAGGAACTGCAGACCCGCTGGATGCAGTGGGGAACCTTTATGCCATTGATGCGCAACCACTGTTCTTCGCCGATGGTAAGCGAACTGTATGAATTCGGAAAGCAGGGCGACTGGGCTTATGATGCTATGATTAAGGCCATCAAGCTGCGCTATCGCCTTTTGCCTTATATCTACAGTACGGCTGGCGACTGTGTACAGAATAGCGGAAGCATGATGCGTGCCCTGGTAATGGATTATGCGGCAGATAAGAAGGCTTCCCGTCTGAACGATGAGTATCTCTTCGGCCGCAACATCCTGGTGAAGCCGGTAACCGATCCTTTATACACCTGGAAGGATAAGGAGAAGAAGGGCCATACCATCTATCCTGATGTAAGGAAGGCAGCTGCGCCTGTGAATGTTTATTTGCCAAAGGGGAATAAATGGTATGATTTCTGGAGCAACACCCAGTATGAGGGCGGTCAGGATATCCAGCGCCTTTGTCCTATCGACATCATGCCTGTATTCATCAAGGCAGGTACCATCCTGCCATTCGGTCCTGAAGTGCAGTATAGCTCAGAGAAGCCTTGGGATGAGCTGGAAATTCGTGTCTATCCTGGTGCTGATGGTAAATTTACGCTCTATGAGGATGAGGGTGACAACTATAATTACGAGAAGGGTAAATTCTCGGAAATCCAGTTTGTTTGGAATGAAGCAGACAGAATCCTGAACATCGCTCCACGCAAGGGTAGCTATAAGGGAATGCTCCAGCATCGCAGATTCCACATCGTACTGGTAGATGCCAATAGTGGAGCGGGCGATCAGCCTATGCAGGCAAGCAAGAGTGTGGAATATGACGGAAAGGCTGTAAAGATACAGCTGTAAGTGTTACATCATATAAAGTATTTGATACTTGTGATAAAGTAGTATTCTGCTTTTTTGTTTATTTCTGCAGCGCAAATAACAATTTAATATACTAATAGCTTAATAGTAATTACAATGAACAAGAATGTTATATACGCAGCTTTGATGTTTGTGGTAACTATGTCTTCCGGCAATGCCTCAGCTCAGCAGTTTCCTTATCAGAATCCAGCCCTCTCGGCTCATGAGAGAGCGGTAGATTTGTGTGGTCGTCTCACTTTGGAAGAGAAAGCTTCTCTGATGCTGGATGATTCGCCGGCTATCCCACGATTGGGAATCAAGAGATTCCAGTGGTGGAGCGAGGCACTGCATGGTGTGGCGAACATGGGAGATGTAACCGTCTTTCCGGAACCTATCGGAATGGCAGCTTCGTTTAACGACAGAATGGTGTATAGAGTCTTTGATGCAACATCTGATGAGATGCGTGCCAAATGGAATGAACTGCAGCAGAAGGGAGGAGATGTAACCCGTTTCCATGCTTTATCTGTCTGGACTCCAAACGTGAATATCTTCCGTGATCCTCGCTGGGGACGTGGACAGGAAACCTATGGCGAGGATCCTTATCTTACCAGTAGGATGGGATGTGCCGTGGTGCGTGGATTGCAGGGTCCTGAAGATACGAAATACCGCAAACTCTGGGCTTGTGCCAAGCACTATGCAATTCATAGCGGACCAGAATGGGCTCGCCATACAGACAATATTACCGATGTTACACCGCGCGACCTTTGGGAAACTTATATGCCTGCCTTCAAATCACTGGTGCAGGATGCAAAGGTGCGTGAGGTGATGTGTGCCTATCAGCGTTGGGATGATGAACCATGCTGCGGCAACACCCGCCTTTTGCAGCAGATTCTCAGGAATGAGTGGGGATTCAAGTATCTGGTAGTTTCTGACTGTGGCGCTGTTACTGATTTCTGGGAGAATCATAAGGTTTCGAGCAATGCCAGAAATGCAGCAGCTAAGGGTGTATTGGCTGGAACCGATGTAGAATGTGGATTCAATTATATATATAAATCGGTGCCTGAGGCTGTGAAGTATGGTGCCCTGACTGAAGAAGAAGTTGATAAGCATGTGATTCGTCTGCTCGAAGGTCGTTTCGACTTGGGTGAGATGGATGACAACAAGATAGTATCATGGTCGAAGATTCCAGTATCGGTGCTTTGCAGCAAGGCGCATCGCCAGCTCTCGCTCGATATGGCTCTGCAGACCATGACGCTGCTCCAAAACAAGAATGAGGTATTACCTCTCGATAAAAAGGTAAAGAAGATTGCTTTCATCGGACCAAATGTGGATAACGAACCGATGATGTGGGGAAACTATAATGGTACTCCACGACAGACAATTACCATCCTGGATGGTATCAAGAGTCGTTTGAAGAAAAACCAGGTCGTCACCTTTAAAGGGTGCGACCTGGTGAACGACCAGACTTTGGATTCTTACTTCGACCAGTGTAGCATGGATGGCAAGATGGGCTTTAAGGGCACTTTCTGGAACAATCGTGAAATGAATGGTAAGCCTGTTACCATCACCCAGGAAAAGAATCCTGTGCAGGTAACTACCTATGGTCAGCATTCGTTTGCACCCAATGTGAAGTTGACGGGCTTTTCTGCCAAGTATGAAACCGTATTCCGTCCTAAGCAGAACGCCAAGGTATTGCTCGATGTGGCTGCCTGCGGTCATTATGAGGTTTATCTGAATGGTGAGAAAAAGTCAGAGAAGAGCGATTGGCGTACTGCAGAATCCCGCATCGAGTTTGAGGGCGTGAAAGGCAAGGAGTATCAGATAGAAATACGATATGCTGAGATGCCAACCTATAATGCCAATATGAAGATCAATATCGGTCATGAGAATCCTATCGACTATCAGGCTTCGCTCAAGCAGTTGAAGGATTGCGAGACAGTAGTCTTCGTAGGTGGCATCTCTCCACAGTTGGAAGGTGAGGAAATGCCTATCGAGATTTCTGGCTTCAAGGGTGGTGACCGCACCAACATCGAATTGCCTAAGGTTCAGCGCAATTTCCTGAAGGCTTTGAAGGAGGCGGGCAAAAAGGTTGTCTTTGTCAACTGTTCGGGTTCGGCTATCGCCTTGACTCCAGAGACAGAGAGTTGCGATGCCATTCTCCAGGCCTGGTATCCTGGTCAGGAAGGTGGAGAGGCAGTGGCTCGTGTGCTCTTTGGTGAGTACAATCCTGCCGGCAAGTTACCAATCACTTTCTATCGCAATTCCAATCAGTTGCCTGATTTCAAGAATTACAGCATGAAGGGCAGAACCTATCGCTATATGAACGATGCGCTCTTCCCATTCGGTTACGGCTTGAGCTACACTTCTTTCCGTATTGGCGATGCTACACTTTCCAACTCTATCCTGAAGAAGGGTGAGAAGATTACGCTGAAGGTACCTGTAAGTAATGTTGGCAAGAAAGATGGAACCGAGATTGTGCAGGTATATGTGAAGGATCCTGCCGATACCGAAGGACCATTGAAGAGCTTGAAGGCTTTCGAGAGAGTGGAGGTAAAAGCCGGTGCAACAGCTCAAGCCGTCATCACCCTGGACAGCAAGAACTTCGAACTCTTCGATGCTGCCACCAATACCGTCCGTGCCAAGGCTGGAAAGTATGAGGTTTATTACGGCAGCAGTTCGGCTGATAAGGACTTGAAGAAACTGGATGTTTCTATTGAATATTAAGTAACGGTATACTAATTAATATATACTGCTTTCAATAGTATCAATCCAATAAAATAATCGAATTATGAAAAGAATCCTTTGTGTACTTATTGCAGCCATCTGGCTCTGTACTTGCTGGGCAGGGAATGGCAAGAAACCTATTGTCTGGGAACAGCCGGTAGCTGAATCGAATCAGCTATTTTATGATCCTTTTCAATCTCAACTCAACATCTATCGTGTGGAATTCGCAGATGATGAAACACGAGTGTTCATGCACATCACTTTTCCCCCACACTATTGGGTAAAGTTTGTGAAGGAAACCTATCTCCTTGCTGATGGCAAGAAATATCTCGTCAAGAGCTGTGATGGACTGAAACTTGACGAAGAACACTATACGCCTAGCTCAGGCAAGGAGGATGTGGTCTTCCACTTCGCACCGCTCCCCAAGAAGACCCGAAAGTTTGACTTCCTGGAAGGTGACGGCAAGAAGAACTTCAAGATATTTGGCATCGAGAATATCGATACCCGCATCAAACAGCTCTTCTCCTCGCTTTGGCGCAACGATGCGACCGGCGATTGGGAGATAGGATTCTATGAAGATTTCGCCATCTACGACTGCCGTTACTGGCAATACAAGCAGAAGAATCAGAAGGGCGACAAGTACTCTTTCATCCTTACCGATGGCAAGAGCGACCTGGCTGTCAACATCGACAAACCTCAACATGGCAAGCGCACGATGACCATCAACGGCAAGAAAGCCGAATATTCGCTCATTACCACTTCCACCCTTCCGGATTATCCGCAGAAAGATGAGACCACAAGTCTGAAGGATACTCATAACAAGCCCGATACGGCTATTGTTGTGGGATGGCTCAGAAATATGCCTAAGGAATTTTGGGATAGAGGGCAGGAGTATAGTGTGCAGTATTATGATCTCTTTTCCACATTCACGGAATTGAGCAATTGTAGCAAGCTCGATTCTCTTGGCAGATTTGAGATCAAAGTGCCTCTCATCAACTCTACCGAGGTTTTCATGGACTGGAAACATACTTATATCAACACGGTATTGGAGCCAGGTGAGACCTATTATCTGCTCTATGACTTCAAGTCTGGACATTCCATCTTCATGGGCAAGAACTGTCGCTTGCAAAACGAACTGCTGGCGCATCCTATCCCAATGATTAACGCAGACTATGCAGGTAAGGATGAGAATAAGGTTCCAGCCCAGGAGATGATGCAGATTCTTGAAACCAGATATAAGGAGGCTGAAGGGAACTTACGAAAACAGATAGAAAAATCGGCATCTATTTCCAGATGTTATCAGGAATATGCGGCTCAATACCTTCTCTGCACTTATGCTTCGGATATCTTGCAAGGAGCATATAGCGTAAAAGACAATGTTTTCCCTCAGGAATATGTGAGCCAAGTGGAAAAAATATGGAAGGAGATTCCGCAGCCTTATACTCAGTTTCGTGACTATAGTATGCTGACTAATGATCTCATCGGCCAGGAAAGAAGGTTAAAGTACAGTACCCCCATGGGAAGGACCTATGGATTCTTATCCACCAATTCTTATCCGGAACTGTTGAGAAAGCACAAGGCTCTGGGGGATATTGCGATAACCGATTCAGAAATTGCTACGGTGGAACAATGGGCTAAGAATCTGGATGCCATAACTATCAAGCAATATCAGACGACAGATGCCAAGGAGCAGGAGAAAATAGTAAAAGCTTTTTCCAACTCAGTCCTTGACAAGCGCGCTACGGCTATCATTGGTAGAGAAGATATTGCCAAGATGCTTAAGGATGAGACTCCTCTCATCGATGTATATTATGCCCAGCATATAGCTGATAGCATGGGATGCAACCAGCAGCAGAAAGATGTCATCATCTCCAAGGCCTTTCTTCAGATGTTGGAAAGACTAGCCATGCCACTCAATAGTTATGGTCTTGACCTGGCAGAACACAGCATCAGCTCTGAAGTTCTCAGGGAGAAAGTATTGGCAGAACACCGTAAGTACCTGTCTTTGCAGAACAAGGATATTACAATTAGTATCAAGACAGCTCCGCAGGATATGAGCGATGGGGAGAAGCTTCTTCGCCATATATTGGAGCCTTATAAGGGAAAGCTTGTATTGCTGGATGTCTGGGGAACCTGGTGTGCCCCTTGCAAGATGGCTCTAGCCCATTCGAAGGAAGAGTTCGAACGCCTGGCGCCATACGATGTGGTATATCTTTACATGGCAAGCAACAGTCCTGAAGAGTCATGGAAAAATCTCATCAAACTGAATGATCTGGTTGGCGACAATATCGCCCACTACAATTTGCCAGCGGCTCAGCAGAGTGCCATCGAGAACTATCTCAACATTCGCTCCTTCCCATCCTATCGCCTCTTCGACAAGGAAGGAAATCTGGTAGATGTGAAAGTGGATGCTCGCCAGCTTGACAATCTAGAGAAAATCATCAAGGAACTGAACAGATAGTAAGAATACTGATAAAATCCCCTTCAAGGTATTGGGTACACGGTTGAATACATAATAAATCCCGAAATCGCTTGGCGGTTTCGGGATTTTTGCTTATCTTTGCCAACGTAAATAGTAAATTGTTGATAATATGGCAACGAAGTTATATCCAATAGGCATGCAGACCTTCTCTGAGATTCGAGAGGAGGACTTTCTCTATGTAGATAAGACGGAGTACATCTATCGTATGACTCATACGAGTGGAAAGTATTTCTTCCTGGCGCGACCACGTCGTTTCGGAAAGTCACTCCTCGTCTCTACTATGCAGAGCTATTTCGAGGGAAAGAAGGAACTCTTTAAGGGGCTTGCCATCGAAAAGCTAGAAAAAGATTGGACGGAATATCCTGTGCTTCATTTTAGTTTGGCAGGTGGAAAGCACATGGAGAAAGACCAATTGGTGCGCTATCTCTTATATATATTAAAGGTAAATGAAGAAAAATTTGGCATCGTCAATGATTCTCCTGACCCGAATGTCCGTATGCTTAATTTAATAAAAACGGTATATGAGCAGACTGGGCAGAAGGTCGTTGTCCTCATCGATGAATACGATGCTCCTTTGCTTGATGTGGTGCACGAGGATACTAGTTTGGGCGTCTTAAGGGAGGTGATGCGCAATTTCTATAGTCCCCTAAAGGATAGCGACCGTATGCTGCGTTTCGTCTTCTTGACAGGCATCACCAAGTTCTCGCAACTTAGTATCTTCAGTGAACTCAATAATATTACTAATGTGAGTATGCACCAAGAGTATGCTGGCATTTGCGGCATTACCAAGGAGGAATTGTTGGATAAGTTTGATGAGGATATTGATGTGTTAGCAGGTAGGTTGGGATTGACACACGAACAAGCCTTGTCAAAACTGAAGGAAAATTATGATGGCTATCACTTTACCTGGCCATCATCAGATATTTTCAATCCTTATAGCTTGTTAAACTGTTTAGCTGAAGGACAGATGAATTCCTATTGGTTTGGCTCAGGCACTCCTACTTATCTCCTTAATATGATGCGGAAATATGACTTTACACCGATTGACCTGGGTGAACAGATGGATGCATCAAAGGATGATTTCGATGCAGCCACTGAGACGATGACTACTATCATGCCTTTGCTTTATCAGAGTGGTTATATCACTATCAAGAATTATGATTCGGAAACGGAACTCTATACCTTGGCTCTGCCTAACAAAGAAGTGAGGATAGGTTTGTTTCGCAGTATGTTGCCGCATTATTTGGCGGCAAAGTCTGCAATGTGCAATACGACCGTGGCCAAGATGTCGGCTCTTATCAATAAGGGTAACATGGATGGTGCTCTTCAGCTATTGAAAACGTTCTGGGAGACGGTACCTTATTGCGATAATACCGATTATGAGGGGCATTATCAGCAGACAATGTATATCATCTTTGCCCTGCTTACGAATTTCCGTATATTGGTGGAACAGCATACTTTCCGGGGAAGAACAGACATTACGATGGAAACAAAGGATACCATCTATGTGATAGAACTGAAATTTAATAAGTCGGCACAAGAGGCTCTTGACCAAATCAACAACAAGCATTATGCTGATGCTTTTGCCCTAAGAGGCAAAACCGTGGAAAAGATTGGTATGAACTTTATGATTGATGAAGACAAGACGATTGTATTGGATTGGG
>JAJXBQ010000225.1:0-5348 GCA_021640525.1 Segatella copri | reverse complement strand
TTTCCGTACCTTTGCACTCAAAATACAAAACATTACTTTTTATGTTGACAGATATTGAAATAGCTAAATCAGTAAAAATGCGCCCTATCAATGAAGTGGCAGCAGAACTTGGAATCCATGAAGACCAAGTGGAAAACTACGGCCGTTACATCGCTAAGATTACTACGGACAAGATTGACACCAACAAGTTTAAGAATCACCATCTCATCCTTGTGACAGCTATCAGCCCTACAAAGGCTGGTAATGGTAAGACTACGGTATCTGTAGGTCTCGCATTGGGTATGCAGAAGATTGGCAAGAAGGCTGTAGTGGCTCTTCGCGAACCATCTCTGGGTCCTTGCTTCGGCATGAAGGGTGGTGCTGCAGGTGGCGGTTACGCCCAGGTTTTGCCTATGGATAAGATTAATCTCCATTTCACTGGCGATTTCCATGCCATTACAGAGGCCAACAACATGATTGCTGCCCTCCTGGATAACTACCGTTTCCAGCACGAGGCAGAGGGTTTCAAGTTGAAGAAGATTCTCTGGCGTCGCGTGATGGACGTAAACGACCGTGGTCTCCGCCGCATCATCACCGGTATCGGCGATAAGAACGGCATCGAGACAGAGACTGGTTTCGATATCACTCCTGCTTCTGAAATCATGGCTATCATGTGTTTTGCAACAAGCATCGATGATCTTCGTCGCCGTATAGATAACATCCTCTTGGGCATCACCGAGGATGACAAACCATTTACCGTAAAGGATATGGGTGTAGGTGGCAGTATCGTTGCTCTCCTTCTCGATGCTTTGAAGCCAAATCTGGTTCAGACAACAGAGGGAACACCAGCATTTGTTCATTGCGGTCCTTTTGCCAACATTGCTCATGGCTGCAATTCCGTCATGGCTACTGCTGCTGCTCTTGAGTATGGCGACTATGCCATTACAGAGGCAGGATTCGGTGCAGATCTCGGTGCAGAGAAGTTCTATGACATCAAATGCCGCAAGACAGGTTTTCAACCAGACCTCACTGTTCTCGTTGTTACCCTCCAGGCGTTGAAGATGCATGGTGGTGTAGCTCTGGAAGATATCAAGAAGCCAAACATCGCAGGTATGGAAGCTGGTTACTGGAACCTCGACAAGCACGTAAAGAACCTGCAGAGCTTTGGTCAGACTGTAGTGATTGCATTCAACAAGTTTGCAACCGATACAGATGAAGAAATAGAAGTATTGCGCAAGCATTGCGAGGAGATGGGTTGCGGTTTCGCCGTAAACAGCGCCTTTGCCGAAGGCGGAAACGGAGCTATTGAACTTGCCAACCTCGTAGTGAAGACCATTGATGAGCGTCCATCAGCCCCTCTCTATTTTGCTTACGATGATAACGATAGCGTTGAGGAGAAGATAGAAAAGGTTGCATTCAATCTTTACGGAGCAGGCAGCGTGACATTGAGCGATTCTGCCAAGACGATGATTGAAGAGATCAAGAAGCTGGGTGCTGAAAAGTTCCCTATCTGTATTGCCAAGACTCAGTACAGTTTCTCTACCGATGCCAAGGCATACGGTCCTACAGAAGGTTTCGAACTCCACGTACGCGACATCACCGTAAATATGGGTGCCGAGATGATTGTAGTTATCGCTGGTCCTATCATGCGTATGCCAGGTTTGCCAAAGAGCCCACAGGCAGAGCGCATCGACGTGGTAAACGGTGAGATTACTGGTCTTTCTTAAGCACTACAGATTTCACAGATTCATATGAAAAAGCCCAGGGCGTGATGTCCTGGGCTTTTTCATTTATCTCATACTGAATTCGCAACCACAATATAACTGATTATAGAATTCATTGATTCTCAAGAGTTCACCTCGGCGATTCTGCAAACCGCCCTTCCGCCAATTCATATCCCACCATTCTACATCAGGATAAGCCTCAACGGCAAGATGACCGGCAGTATCTATCTGCCTGATATTCTTCCAGCGCGAAGATGCCAACGTGGTAGTAAGAAGGTGAAATCCATGCTCCTGCGCATACTTGGCTGCATGAGAGAGGCGGAACTGAAAGCAGACAGAACAACGGCTGCCACGTTCGGGTTCATCCTCTAAACCCTTGATAACAGAAAGCCACTCCTGATGATCATACTCATCCTCTACATAAGGCACATTCCGGGCTTCCAGGAATCGTTTCAGTTCATGTTTACGAACATCATACTCCTGCTGAGGATAGATATTGCTGTTACTGAAATATACAGTAGGCTTCATGCCATTACGAAGCATACATTCTACGATGGCTGACGAACAAGGTGCACAACAGGCATGCAACAAGACAGCCTGACCTTCAGCCTTGCTTCCATCCGGGAGAGTAAGTTTTACGTATTTATATTGTTCTTCTACAGGAATCTTCATTGTTTTCAATGTTAAATGTAAAATTAAAATGTGAACAGCTACTTCTGATGTGAAGTATTTTCGCCTTGCTTCAAAAAACAAATGGAGTACAATCTCACGACCCCCCCATTTGCCCAAATATATGCGAAAACTAGTGCAAAGGTACAACATTTATTCGAACCACCAAATTTTTAACACGTTTTTTTCATCACAATGGTTCAGACAGCTAACATTTAACTGTATTTTAACACTTAAGCACCAGTTTTGTTATCTTTAAGAACTATAAATCACGTTTCAGCGTGATAACTGTCAGTTCAGGCCATGCACCTAGGCGGAAAGGGAAAGAACCACCAATACCCGATGATACATAGAGCATCTGCTCACCAATGCGGTAAGCTCCACCCCACTCTTTGAAAGCCATACGGGCAGGAGTCCATTTGCCGATTTTCAATTGTCCGGCATGCGTATGTCCTGCCAACGTAAGCTGTATCTTCTTACCGACCACTTCTCTGCGCCAATGGTGAGGATCATGGCTCAAGAGGATTTTAAAGATACCAGGATCCAACCCCTTCATCGCTTTCTTCAGATTACTGCGATTGGTGAAAGGAGGCTGACCGGGATTCTCTACGCCTATTACAGCAATAGATGCCATACCATGACTCACCACATGATGTTCGTTCATCAGCTGATGCCACCCCAGACTTTCCTGATATCCATAGAGCATACGGCGGTTTCTCTTCAAAGCGCCGATAGAATGATTGTTGCCATATTCACAATAATCATGATTTCCCCAGATAGAATAGATGCC
The DNA here is from genome assembly GCA_021640525.1 of Segatella copri. Classification (GTDB taxonomy): domain Bacteria; phylum Bacteroidota; class Bacteroidia; order Bacteroidales; family Bacteroidaceae; genus Prevotella; species Prevotella copri_S. The sequence goes on along the minus strand of JAJXBQ010000225.1, from coordinate 2,186 downwards.
ATCTGACGCATGAAGCTGCCTCAGAGTATCCAGATAAGGCTCCACTTCGCTGGCTTGGTTATTGACCAGATCGCCCGTAAAGAGAATCATATCGGGTTCTTCATTGTTGGTCGCATCCACCACCTTCTGCACGAAATCATTGCCGGGAGGAAACGAGCCGAGATGAAAGTCGGTAATCTGTACCAGACGGTAACCATCAAAATAAGGTGGCAAATCGGGCGAGGTAAAGGTAATATGTTTCAGTTCCAACCGCTTCCAACCCTCTATAAAGCCGAAGGCAAACCACCCCATTACACCCAAAGCAGGAATCAGAGCAAAGAACCAAGGAAGAAATGCATCGAACAGGATGAAGACAACCTTAGGGAATGCCGAGAAAAGTATGGTAGTAAAGAGTACACGGACTGACAACTTATGGAAGAACCCCATCTGCAACCCCACTTCGGCAAGAACAAGTAACAACGAGGGAACCCACCATAAGATGGCTAGCAGCAAAGGCCACTCACTCACCCCGATATGCCAAAGCCAGAAGTCGGGCAGGAATGCCAGAACCGACATGACTACTATATAGAATATGGATCTTAATACCTTTTTTAATACCTTCTTCATTGTTTTTCTTTATAACTGGGTACAAAGGTACGATAATTCATAGACAATACAAAATAAATTTAAATATATTTTCAATGTTTTGTTATTTGAGAAGATTGCATTATCTTTGCATAAGATTTGCTGCACTCGGCAATCTGAAAGTAAACTTTCATTGCACTCGATTGCAAAATCTTTGCAAAAGAAAAATTAAATAAAATGGCACGACGACTAAGAAAAAAACGCATAGCAATCATATTGCTTACCTTTACAGCAATCGTAGGATGGACTACACACAGCTGTGTATCTCGCTGTACATCAGCATCTGATAAGAACAAGGCGGCAGATTCGCTCCCTAAGGTTCACATCAACGATTCTATCTCAAATGCCCTGACTGAGGGGAAGGAATATCATGAGATGGACTCTGTGATAGAAAGGTATCTCAAGAGATGGGAAATCAACGGAGCCCAACTCGTTATCACCCGCAACGACTCGCTACTCTATGCCCGCGGATTCGGAATGGCAGATAAGGAGCGGGGCACCAGGATGGAACCTAACATGCTGATGCGCTTCGCCTCGGTATCGAAACTGATTACAGCCGTAGGTATCATGAAGTTGCAGGAGATGAAGAAACTCAAACTGAACGAAAAGGTGTTTGGGGAAAAGGGCATCCTGCGCGATACCGTTTACAACAACAGTATCAAGGACAAGCGATATTACGACATCACCGTAGAACAGTTGCTGCGCCATCAGGCAGGTTTCAATAACTATGCCGGTGACCCTGTATCTTCCACCCGCTACATCATGATGCAGAACCATCTCACTACGCCACCTGATCACCCTACCCTGCTCAAGATTCTCTTGAAGCGCCACCTGGGTTATACTCCGGGCGAAGGCAAATGCTACAGCAATCTGGGCTACATGATTCTCTCCATGATTATAGAAAAGAAGAGTGGCATGAAATACGAGAACTTCATGCAGAAGTATGTGCTCCACCCAGCCGGCTGCTACGACATGCACATTGCCGGCACTTACTTAAAGGACCGCCGCCCCAACGAGACGAAGTACTACATGCACCAGGGCAGCATCCCTGTATATGAATACAACAACAGTGGACGACTGGTAGAGAAATGCTATGGAGATACCGACCTCCCTCGCCTTTCAGGTGCAGGTGCCTGGTGTGGTTCGGCTGCAGAGTTGAGCCGCTTTATTGCCAGCATCGATGGTTTGCCACATGTCAAGGATATCCTCAGCAAGAAGAGCATCGAGTTTATGACGCGCGAGCAAGCCGACCACCAATACTCTATCGGCTGGAACTATACACCAAAGAGCAACAAACCATGGATTCGTACCGGTTCGCTGGCAGGCACATCAGCCATCGTCCTGAAATATCCGGATAACCAATGCTGGATTCTCATCACGAACACATCCACCTGGAAGGGCCATGGTTTCTCTAACGATACAATGGCTTTCTTCGAGAAACTGAGAAAGAAATATATGGCGAATATGCCAAAGAAAGACTTGTTCTTATAAAACCAAAAAGAGGGTGAATCATTTACTTATGATTCACCCTCCTTTTATATTAATGATATGTTGTCTGAAAA
>JAJXBQ010000224.1:0-5350 GCA_021640525.1 Segatella copri | reverse complement strand
TTTATATACCTATAAGCTGTTAAACTATGAAGTTATATTTTAAACAAACAACAATCTTAATGGGTATGTGTTCCACACTTGGAATGTATGCTCCAGAAGTACAAGCTAGCAACGGAGAAGCAAATTCTCTGATAGCAACTTCAGTACAACAAACAAAAAAGGTTACAGGTAATATCAGCGATTCTATGGGCCCGCTGATTGGTGCAACAATCAAGGAGAAAGGAACAGGTAACGGTGTAGTAACCGACCTTGATGGTAATTTCTCTATTAATGTGAAGCCTGGCGCTACGCTTGTGATTTCTTATGTTGGTTACAACACCAAAGAAGTCGTAGTCGGCAATCAGACAAACATTAAGATTTCAATGGAGGAAGAAGGTCATAGCCTCAACGACGTTGTCGTTATCGGTTATGGTACCCAGCGTAAGGAAGCCGTTACAGGTTCTGTAGCTAACGTTACTGGTTCATTGGTACGTGAGGTTCCTGGTGCCGACATCACCAACGCCCTCCAGGGTCGTATTGCAGGTGTACAGATGGCACAGACTTCATCAAAGCCAGGTGCATCCATGCAGATTCGTATCCGTGGTACACGTTCCTTGACAGCCAGCAATGACCCATTGATCGTACTCGACGGTATTCCATTCGCAGGTAGCATCAGCGACATCGATCCTAACAACATCAAGAGCATGGACATCTTGAAAGATGCCTCTGCTACCGCTATCTATGGTTCTCGTGGTGCCAATGGTGTCATCATCATCACTACTTATAAAGGTTATCAGGAGCAGCGCCCTACTGTAACTTATAATGGTTACATCGGTGCCAAGACTCTCTTCCACCGTTATCCGATGATGAACGCAGAACAGTTCACCAAACTCCGTCAGTATGCCAACAAGTTCCAGAATGGTCCTGATGAGAAGTATTGGGGCGAAGATGGTGCTGTGGATATGGATTGGCAGGACGAATTGTTCAAGACTGGTATCACCACTAACCATGACATCGGTGTATCTGGCGGCTCTTCCAAGGGAAGCTACAACTTCGGACTCTCATACTATCGTGATGAAGCTGTTATCCCAACACAGAACTTCAACCGTTATGCTATGCATGCAGCCATCGATCAGGAGATAGGTAAATACGTGAAGATTGGTTTCAGCACCAACAGCAACTACAGTATCACCAATAATAGCGACCTCGGTCTCTACAACACATTGAGTGCAACTCCAATCGCCAACCCATATAATGAGGATGGCTCATTGAAGACACGTATTCGCATGTCTAGTGATGATCAGTGGGTTTATACCAAGAATACCATCGAAAGTCTTGGTGACAGCCACAAGGACCAGACCAAGGCATACGGTACCTATAACAACTTCTATGGCGAAGTGAAGATTCCTCACGTAGACGGATTGAAATATCGCATCAATCTCGGTTTGAACTATCGTTCCAGCGAATATGGAAACTATGTAGGTCAGGGTGTATTCTCTGACAAGGATAATGCAGACGCTCATGTCACTTCCCGCTATCAGCGCACAACCAACTGGGCTATCGAGAACATGCTGACATACGACAAGACATGGGGCAAACATACAATCAATGCGGTAGCACTTTACTCTGCCGAGCAGACCAACTATCGCCAGACCTATATGTATGGACTCGACATTCCTAACGACAAGTTCCAGTTCTATAACATCGGTTATGCAAAAACGGTAACAGTAGATCCTGCAAATCAGGCATATTACAAGAGTGGTCTTGAGTCTGTCATGGGACGTGTGATGTACAACTACGACAACAAGTATATGGCAAGCGTAGCCTTCCGTTCAGATGGTTCTTCCCGTCTGGCAAAGGGACACCAGTGGCATACTTATCCTGCCGTATCTCTCGGTTGGAATATCTCTCGTGAAAACTTCATGAAGGATATTACTTGGCTGGAAAGCTTAAAACTCCGTGTGGGTTATGGTGAGACATCTAACCAGTCAGTAAACCCATATTCAACCCTCGGTGCATTGAGCACACGTGCCTACAACTTCGGTAGCGACCCTAATGGTTATGCGGTAGGTATGTACGTTTCTTCTCTTCCTAACTCAGAACTCGGCTGGGAATATTCCAAGACTTGGAACTATGGTATCGACTTTTCTCTCTTCGGTGGTCGTTTGAGCGGTACTGCAGAGTACTATGTTCAGAATACAGAAGACTTGCTGATGAGCGTTAACTTGCCATCAACATCTGGCGTAAGCAGCTATATGGCAAATGTAGGTAAGACCCGCAACAAGGGTTTCGAGCTTTCTCTGAACGGAACCATCATCGACAATAAGAATGGTTGGACATGGGATGCAGGTGTAAACTTCTATACCAATAAGAATGAATTGGTAGAATTGGCATCAGGAGCAACACGTGACGAAAGCAACTGGTGGTTCGTTGGTAAACCTATCAACGTCATCTACGACTATGAGAAGATTGGTATCTGGCAGACCGACGAGGAAGACATCCGCAAGGTTGCTGAACCAGGTGGTAACGCAGGTATGATCAAGATTAAGTACAATGGTGACTATAATGCAGATGGCACTCCTACCCGTCCATACGGTGAGGCTGACCGTCAGATCATGAAGGTAGACCCAGACTGGGAAGGTGGTTTCAATACCCGTGTAGCTTACAAGAACTGGGATCTCTCAGTAGTAGCTTCATACCGTCATGGTGGTACATTGATTAGCACCATCTATGGTTCACAGGGATACCTGAATATGCTGACCGGTCGTCGTAACAACATTGATGTAAACTACTGGACAGAGGACAATCCTACAAATGATTATCCAAAGCCAGGTGGTATCGAAAGCAGTAACAACCCTAAGTATGGTAATTCACTGGGTTACTTCAGTGGTTCTTATCTCAAGATTCGTACCATCACATTGGGTTACAACTTCAATCAGCCATGGCTCAAGAAGTGTGGTATCAGCAAGGCTCGCGTTTATGCAACCGTACAGAATCCATTCGTACTCTTCTCTCCATACCATGATGAATCAGGCATGGACCCAGAGACCAACTCATACGGTAACGAGAATCAGGCAGTAACCTCATTCTACAAGTCTAACTTGCTCGTAGTAGGTTTCAACACACCTTCTACCCGCAACTGGTTGCTCGGATTAAACATAACCTTCTAAAAATTGACAACAATGAAAATTCGCAGTTATATATTAGTAGCAGGACTTCTTGCATCAGGCCTTGCATTTACAGGTTGCTCTAGTGTGCTCGAAGAAACCGACCGTCAGGGATATACCCCTGAATATTTTAAGACAGAAAAAGGTGTACAGGCAGGTATCACATCACTCTATGCCAACCTTCGCTATTATTGGGGCAATGGTTATTGGCTCATAGCTACAGAGGAAGGCACCGATGAGTATACCTACGGACATGGTGGTAACGGAAACGATTACCCTATCGATATGACAGAGCAGATTCTGAATCCAAGCAACTGTCGAGCAGATGTTTTATGGAACGTAGCCTTCTCTGATATCAATACCGCAAGTGGTGTAATTGAGAATGGTTCTACTGCAGGCATTACTGAAAGTCTTTTGTCAGAAGCTCGCTTCTTCCGTGCATTCGACTACTTCGAGTTGGTTCAGACCTTCGGCGGTGTTCCATTGGATTTAGGTGCCGGTGAGTTGAAGTTCAACATCAATGCTACTCGTACTTCTACCCGTAACACAGTACCAGAAGTTTATACCAAGGCGGTATTTCCTGACTTGAAGATTGCCATCGAACAGCTTCCTGACGCAGGTCGTGTCACAGGTGGTGTCACCAAGACCGCAGCTCGTCTGGTACTGGCTAAGGCTTATCTGACATACGGCTGGTGGTTGCAGAATCCAAACAACATTCCAACCTATCCTACCTGTGACCGTCAGGATCCAGACGGACATGATGCAGCATGGTACTTCCAGCAGGCATACAATATCGCAGTAGAAGCCATCAACAATCCTGCAGGATTTGGTTTGCAGAAATCATTCTATATGGTTAACGTGGGTACAAACGACCGCAACAACGAGATTTTGCTTTATGCAGACCACAACGAGTCTAACAACTACTATGATGGTGGTACCAACTTCGACTGGGCAGGTGGTAATGCGCCTGGTAACTTCGCCCGTTGGATGTGCCGTTGGGACTATACCTTCCTGGAGACATCCAAGAATGCCACAACATGGGATGCATTCCGTTCTGTACAGCGTGAAGCTGTTCAGGGAAAGGACCGTCCTTGGAAGCAGATGGCTACTCCTATCGAGGTAATGACCAAGACCTTCGCTGAGAAGAAGATGGACTCTCGTTTCGACGGAACATTTGCTTATCAGTTCCGCAGCAACTGGGATAAGTCTGGTGCTATTTCAGGCACAGCATATAATGCCAACAACCTGCCTGTAAATGCACAGGATTCTATCCTTACCTTCATCGACGACAGTGAAGCTGCAGGCATCGTTTATCCACAGGAAGGTGTAAAGAATGCAGCTGGTGATGGTACAAAGGGAGCTGGTTACAGCAATGTAGGCGCAGGTGTGCTCCCTGGTCGTGCCGACTGGGTGATTGCTGCAAGTGGTATCAGCCGCTATGCATGGTTGAACAACTGGAAGAATGGTATCTACCGTTCAGACAATGGCAACACATTGGGTAAGCCTAATGGTGACAGCCCACGTCCATACCCTGTATTGAAGTTCTCTGAACTCTACTTCATCGCTGCCGAGGCTGCAGTAAAGGGTGCAACGACAACTGGCAACTGGACCGCTCGCAACCTAATCAATGAAATTCGTGGTCGTGCAGGTGTCTGGACATACGACAACAACCGTCAGCGCGAGAAGGTGGCAGACTACAGTCAGCAGATGAAGGATGCTACACCTCAGAATATTACCATCGAGTATATTCTGGCAGAGCGTTCACGCGAGTTCTTCGGCGAAGGTTACCGTTGGTGGGATCTCGTCCGAACCCAGACATGGAAGCAGATTGCAGGAACCTATACCATCTGCGGTCTTACAGCAGGCGATCATACTCCTAAGACTTGGGAACGTGTGCTCATCACTCCAGAGAAGTATCTCCGCCCTATTCCACAAGGACAGATTGATGCTCTCCAAATGTCAGCAGAGGAAAAGGCTGCTTATCAGAATCCGAGCTATACAGAATAAGACAAGCTACAATGACAGAATACCATATTTTCGACAAACGTATTAGAATACAATAAATAGATATCGAAATACACTTAATTAACAAAAGAAGGAGATATATTGTTTCATATTTCCTTCTTTTGTTTTTTTTATTTATATATTATTCAGATATGAAACAAAAAGAAACACCGATGGTACGTTAGTTAACGGCACTTAAC
>JAJXBQ010000223.1:0-5388 GCA_021640525.1 Segatella copri | reverse complement strand
AAGATTAAGAAAATATGAATAATTAAAACGTGATAAGATGAAGAAACTCGTATTTTTAACCGGTGCAGGCATGTCTGTGGAGAGTGGTTTCAAAACTTTTCGTGGCAATGATGGATTATGGGAAAACTATCCTGTAGAACAGATAGCTACCCATGAGGGATGGGAAGCTGACCCTACCCTAGTAACAAACTTCTACAATATGTTGCGCCATAAACTCTATGCTGCGCAACCTAACGAGGGGCACAAACTTATCAAGGAACTGGAAAAAGACTTCGATGTAACGGTAATCACCCAGAATGTAGATAATCTGCATGAGAAGGCAGGTTCCAAGAACGTAATCCACCTGCATGGCGAACTGTCAAAGGTTTGCTCATCACGCGACCCTTACGACTATCGCTACATCAAGGAATTACCAGAGGACGACTGCGAGGTAAAGCCAGGAACCGAAGCAGGAGATGGAAGCCTGTTGCGCCCATTTATCGTTTTCTTCGGCGAAAGCGTTCCGATGATTGAGCCGGCAGCCGAAGCTGTACAGCAAGCCGATATCTTCGTCATTATCGGAACCTCACTCAACGTTTATCCTGCTGCAGGTCTGATTTCGTATACCAAGCCTCACATTCCTATCTATCTGATAGACCCGGGTGCCGTAAACACCAATGGATATTACAAGATAGAACACATCATGAAAGGGGCTTCTGAAGGTATGAAGGAACTAAAGGAAATATTGGAAAAGTAAATACATTCAGAATACATAAACAACAAAAGCAAACGGGGAAGCATCCATTGATACTTCTCCGTTTGCTTTTATTACTTTAATTTCTTTCTATCAATAACATTCTGCATTATACAGCCACAGATGTTCTGACTCCCATACGGGCCTCGGCGACATTAACCACATAATCACCCAGTTTTTCGCATTCCTGAATGATATCCATATACAATGTACCAACACCATAGGTATAAAGATGGTTATCCACATCATCCAGGTTCTGGTTTCTTAACTGAGTACGATAATTATTTATCTCTGTCTCGATATTGTACGTACGATTCAGATTGATAGAATGGCGTTCATGAGCAAACATATAGTTCATCTGAGTCAGCGCCTCATCTACCAACTTAAACATCTGATGAATGTTTTCACCCTGCTTGACAGTAAACTCCTCCTTGTTTTCACCCTTGCGCTTAATGGTGCGGGCAAGATTAAAGCAACTGTCACCAATACTCTCTATCTCTGAAATCTCACGCAACATCGCACGGATTTTCGCCTTGGTATCATCACTCAGATGAGCATCGCTCACCTGATCAAGATACTTGGCAATCTCAATCTCCATATTATCAGAAATACCTTCATACTTCTCGATACGCTCATAGAGTTTGTCGAAAGTCTTGGAATCCTGAGTTTCCAGCAACTCTCTCACCATACTAAACATACGATGGATACGCTCGCCGAAACTGCCGATTTCCTGCTGTGCCTCGAAGACAGAAAGTTCTGGGGTCTTCATGATGCCAGCCTGGATAAAGCGCAAACGGAAATCTTCATCCTCCTTATCTGCCTTAGGCTTGATAAGTTTGCAGACAACTTTTTCCAACTGTGGGATAAACCAAATCAGAACGCCCGTGTTGCAAACATTGAAACAAGTATGGAACATCGCCAAAACAATTGGCAACAACTTTGCCTTCTGTGCCGCAGACATACCACCATCAGGATCATACCCCACGATAGAGCAAACGAAATCTACAAATGGATAGAACAGGCAGAGAACCCAGATTACACCAAAGACATTGAATACCAGATGGGCCAAGGCTGCACGACGAGCCTGGGCATTGGCACCCAAAGCGGCAAGATTGGCTGTAGCGGTAGTTCCGATATTCTCACCCATCACCAAGGCAATACCCAGATAGATAGGGAGTACGCCTGTAGAACAGAGTAAGATAGTGATGGCCATCACAGCTGCCGAACTCTGTACGATACAGGTTATAAGTGTACCAATCAGGAGGAAGACTACAATCGTAAAATGACTCTTCGTATCAAAAGATCCAAAGAAATCGATAACCGCCGGATTATGTTCCAGATCGAGAGCCTTACCCGCACTACTCAACAGAACGAGCGAGAAGAAGAGAAAGGCGATACCAAAAAGGAAATCTCCGAAATAACGGCGCTTCTTACTATAAATCAGCATAATGCCGAGGAAGAACGCAGGGAATACGACAATCGTTAAATCTACATTATAACCCAGCGACATAATCCATGCCGTAAACGTGGTACCAATGTTGGCACCCATAATAACGGAAATAGCTTGGGCTAAAGTCAGCAAACCGGCATTTACAAAAGAAACCGTCATAACGGTAGTTGCAGAGGAGCTCTGAACGGCACAGGTAATAAAGGTACCTGTAAGCATTCCCGTAAATCGGTTGGTTGTCATAGCGCCCAAAATGTGGCGCAACTGAGATCCTGCCATCTTCTGCAAGGCCTCACTCATCACCTTCATACCATAGATGAGCAAAGCTAAAGAACCGAGAATCTGAAAAAAAATCACAAGATATTGACTTGTATCCATATTCATTTGTATTTGTGGAAATGTTTGTTACGTTTCGGTTGCAAATATAATAAGAATTTCCGTTATTACGAAATATTTGTTACCGATATTTCAAGTTGTAACAGTATTGTAACATCCAAGACCCCCTAAACACAATTTTAGAAGAACTACATTTACGAACAGACAAAAAGAATCAATAAGCTATATTCTGCTCTGAAATACGAAAAATGAAGAAATATTATGGTCTGTTTTGCCTCATATTTAATAAAAAACGAAAAAAGATGCCAAGAAACTTTGTTTTCTCCTTTTTTTTTTGTTTCTTTGCCTTATAAAACTAATAATAGTCATAATTTATGGGAAAAGGTAAAAAAGGTGGCAAAAGAATGAACAAAGCGCAGCTCACTGAGATGCTGCAGGAATTCTTTGCCGAAAGACCGGGCGAAACGCTCAGCTTTAAAGAGATATTCCGTTCCCTCCATCTTACGACGCATCCGCTCAAGATGCTGGCGATTGACATTATGGAGGAAATGGCATGGGATGACTACCTGGCTAAGGTAAGTGATAATTCTTATCGCCTGAATCAAAGCATACAGGTGATGGAAGGTAAATTCGTTAGGAAGGCAAATGGCAAAAACTCTGTTATCCCTGATGATAGCGAGAAGCCTATTTTCGTTTCTGAACGTAATTCGATGGGAGCACTTAATGGCGACAGGGTGGAATTCACCTTCCTGGCTCGTCGTAAGAACCACATCAAGGAGGCACAGGTCAACAAAATCCTTGAACGCGCTAAAGATACCTTCGTAGGACGTCTGAAAGTAGATAAGGATCTGGCTTACCTCGTGACACCTGGCGATGTCTTTGCTCACAACATCATCATTCCTAGAAGAAAGGTGAAGGGAGGAAAGACCGATGACAAGGCAGTAGTCCGGATTATCGAGTGGCCGGATGGAGAAAACAAGAGTCCTATTGGCGAGGTTGTTGACATTCTTGGCCAGATGGGTGATAATGATGTTGAGATGAATTCTATTCTTGCTCAATATGGATTACCTTATAAATATCCAAAGAATGTAGAAGATGCAGCCAACAAGATAAGCGGCGAAATCACAGAACAGGATTACAAAGAACGAGAGGACTTCCGCAAGGTATTCACTTGCACCATCGACCCGAAGGATGCCAAGGACTTTGATGATGCCCTCAGTATCCAGAGATTGGAGAATGGTAACTGGCAGGTAGGTGTTCATATCGCAGATGTGTCACATTACGTCACAGAGGGCAGTATCATCGACAAGGAAGCTGTGAAACGTGCAACATCTGTATATCTCGTAGATCGCACCATCCCGATGCTCCCAGAGCGTCTCTGTAACTTTATCTGCTCGCTTCGTCCTAATGAGGAAAAACTTGCGTACAGCGTCATCTTCGAACTCGACAACAATGCCGAAGTCAAGAACTATCGCATCGTACATACCGTCATAGAGAGCGACCGCCGATATAAATATGAAGAGGTACAGGAACTCCTCGAAGCAAATGGTGTGATTGATGGTACTGGCGAACCTGCTCCAGCCGAAACCAAGGAACATCCTTATCAGGGAGAAAACGCACTTCAGCTCATTACGCTTGACAGACTGGCTAAGAAACTGCGTGCCGCAAGATTCAAAAATGGTGCTGTTAAGTTTGACCGCGAAGAGTTACATTTCGACGTTGACGAAAAGGGGAAACCAGTAAGCTGCTACTACAAGCGCTCTAAGGATGCCAATAAACTCGTAGAGGAATTCATGCTACTCGCCAACCGTACGGTGGCAGAAAGTATCGGAAAGGTAAAGAAAGGAAAGAAGCCAAAGACGCTTCCTTATCGTATTCATGACAATCCTGACCCACAGAAGTTGGAAACCTTGCGTGAATTCGTTGTGAAGTTTGGTTATAAGATGAAAACAGAGGGTACAAAGGGCGCTACAGCAAGAAGTCTCAATAAGTTGATGTCAGATTGCGAAGGCAAACCAGAGAACAATCTCATCCAGATGGTTGCACTCCGAGCCATGATGAAGGCAAAGTACTCCGTTCACAACATCGGACACTTTGGACTGGCATTTGAATACTACACCCACTTCACCTCACCTATCCGCCGTTATCCAGATACGATGGTTCATCGCTTGCTTACTAAGTACGCAGATGGCGGCAGAAGTGCCAACGAGAAACATTACGAAGAACTCTGTGAGCATTGCTCTGAAATGGAACAGATTGCACAGAATGCAGAACGTGACAGTATCAAATATAAGATGGTAGAATTCATGGGAGATAAACTCGGCGAGGAATTCGATGCCCATATAAGCGGTATTACTTCTTACGGAATTTATGCTACCATAGACGAAAACCATTGTGAAGGAATGATTCCGATGCGCGACATCGCTGACGATTATTACGACTTCGACGAAAAGAACTTCTGTTTGATAGGTCGTCGTCACCATAATAAATATCAATTAGGCGATGCTATCCGCATCAAGGTGGCGCAAGCCAACCTGGAGAAGAAACAACTAGATTTCACCCTAGCCGGCGATTCGGCTCCAGTACGCAAGGAAAAGCCTGCAGCTAATACTTCTTCCAGCAAAGCGAAAAAGTCAAAGCAGAAGACACGAAATCACCGTAAAAACAAATAATATCAAATTGGGCTGACCTTATTGGTCAGCCTTTTTTATTTTGAATCTATACACATTTACAAAATCCAGAACCGAATAGGTAAAAAGATAAAAGGAGCCGCGTAATCTGTGGGATAAAGCTGCGGTAAGAAAACAAAACTGCATGAAAACAAAAAAGCCTCAGAAATCTTTCGAAATCTGAGGCTCTTGATAAAAGGAGG
>JAJXBQ010000222.1:0-5425 GCA_021640525.1 Segatella copri | reverse complement strand
TACAAGCTACGTAATCGTTTTCGTAGTTTTAGCTAATCTTGGTTCACATTTTTCCGAGATTCACAAAATGATTTGCTAAATTTGCCAACGAAACAAACTAGCAAATGAATCAAACTAAAATAAAGTTATTCAGCAACTAATTAATAATATATAAACTTAAAATAAAACGATTATGAAGAAATTCTTTACTCTTATCGCAGCCGTAGCTTTGGCTGCTAGTGTTAATGCGCAGGTTTTGAAATTTGATCAGACTTATGCTAAAGGTAGTGTTCCTGCAACTTTCTCGGCTGATGGATTGGTATTGAAAGTTGTTGATACAGATGGTAAAATGGCTGTAGATGCTAATAGCCAGTATTTTGGAACGGCTGAGTCTTATGAAAATTTTTCTTACAGACTGAAGAGTGGTGGAAAGTCTTTGACAAAAAACAATTTGACTCTTACTGTGCCTTCTGATGGTACTCTTAAGGTTTATGTCCGTACAGGTTCCTCTTCTGCTACTGATCGTAATGTTGTATTGACCCAGAATGGAACAGAGTTGGTTAACAAAATACTTTTGGAGTCTGAGGCTGTTTCTGTACCAATGACTGTTGATAATGAAACAAAGGATACAAAAGTCTTTCCTGTTATTTCTGTACCAGTAAAGCAGGGTGATGTAGCTATCACATATCCTGTAAATTCAGTTAATTTCTATGGCTTCGAATTGGTAAAAACTGGAACAGGCATTTCTTCAGTAAACGCTGCTGCAGCCAAGAAGGATGGTAAGACCTACAATATGGCTGGTCAGGAGATTTCTTCTTCTGCCAAGGGTATTGTAATCAAGAACGGTAAGAAGTATGTAAAGTAACAGATTGTATAAACTTATAAAACAAAAGGGCATTCCCAAACATGGGGATGCCCTTTTTGTTTTTATAAGAAGTTTTATTCCTTTATTACCTTATCCACTACGGTCTTTCCGTTCTGAAACAGCATTTTGCGGATGTTGATGCCTTTTTGAGGAGCAGAAAGGAGGGTGCCGTTGAGGCTGTAATACTTTACTTCGGCTAATTCACTGGGATTGGAACCAGTGATCTGTGAGATGCCTGTAGGGTTCTTCCATGCAGGATAGTATTCATCTACCTTGTTCTCTGCATCGGCATTGCCCTGCTTCATGATGTCCTCAACCAGCGAATTGGCGTAAACCTCAAGGTTGGTGTAGTAACCCTTGCTGTCAAGCGAGTAGGTCAGGGCGTCAGCAGCATCGTTTGGATCTAAGCCGTTGGTAATCTCCCATGCATCTGGAATTCCGTCCTTATCGGTGTCGAAGTCGGCAGGGCGAGTAGCGGTGCCGAAGTTTGCCTCGGTGTAGCCGTTTACATCTGCCACCTTGTCGATGATGCCAGGTGATTGGGTAATACTTCCCTTATACTTGGCTGTTCCGGTCTTAGCTTCTTCCATGTAGCGCGCATCAATCTCATCGCGGTAGAGTGAGGCTCCGCTGTATGCCAGTACCTTGCTGAATGATTCGGCAGCCGAGTGGGTGGTAACTTCTCCTGTTGGAGCAGGAGTGTCCATCTTGATCTTGACACAGGAAACTCCGTTGATGGTCTTATGTTCTACCGCATCACCATAAAGATTCTTCTTGTCGGCTGAATAAATCTCATCATTGTATGTATAAGTACCCTTATCGTAGCTTACGCCCTTCCAGTCTTTGTTCTTTGTAACAGATTCTTTGGTGGTTTCCGTGGTGTTGCCATTGATAAAGTGTCTGCTGGTCATTTCGTAGAACTCTGGATGGTCCTTGTCTGAATTACTGCTGGTTGATACGGTTATCAGGGTAATTCGCTCTTGGTTTCCTCTTTCCTTGCCATTGCTTACATCTACCTTGATGCCGTTCTGGGTTGTTTCTTTCAAACTGTGGCTAGGCCCTGCCTTATAGTAATTGTTGACGATATTGATCTGTCCGCCGCCCGGACCTCCGTAGCAGGTACCCTGCGCATTATACATCACGCAGTTGCGGAAGTCAACGTTTTCTGCCTGTACAGGGTTCTCCCATTTATAGGTATCGTAATCCTTGTTGCTGGTGTATCCTGTCCATCCGTATCTGGCACCATTAAAACGCGGACCGCGGTTCATGAGATGACCTACGAAGTTGTGGTGGAAGCTGGCGAGCTTACCGCCCCAGATGCCTCCGTAACCATGTGCTCCCTTAGAGTGGCCCGGATTGGTAAGACTCTCGGCAACGGTACACCACTGCATGGTGAAATTGTTGTTGTCGTAGAATGAAGCCACCTCATCGATGCTCCAGCTGAAGGAACAGTGGTCGAAGATGATGCCAGTCTTGTTGCGCTGCCAGG
This sequence comes from Segatella copri, assembly GCA_021640525.1. Taxonomy (GTDB): domain Bacteria; phylum Bacteroidota; class Bacteroidia; order Bacteroidales; family Bacteroidaceae; genus Prevotella; species Prevotella copri_S. Next base: position 3,092 of record JAJXBQ010000222.1, on the reverse strand, counting down.
TGGCATCCGCACCGTCATTGATGTTCTTTTCCTCTCCGCGGCGTATGCGGAGGAAACGGATGATGTTGTTGTTGCCCGGTTGAACGGTGTAATATCTGAGGGTGATGCCCGGAGATGGGGCTGTCTGTCCGAGGATGGTGATGTTGTCAGCAAACTTGAGATCAGACTTCAGGGCGATGACGCCAGCCACATCGAAGACGATGATTCTTTTGCCCGACTTGACAGCCTCTCTGAAAGAACCCGTTCCGCTGTCGTTGAGGTTAGTTACGTGTACTACTCTTCCGCCCGTTACGTATCTTCCGTGACCTTCTGCGCCCGGAAAGGCTGGAGCTTGTGCCAAAGCAGCAGCACTCATAAGCGCTGCTGCCATACTTGTTAATATCTTCTTGTTATTCATTTTAGAAATGATGTATTCAAATCTTAGCAGTTTATTTATTCAGTCCCTGCATTTCCATTTCCAGACTAGCCCAGATGAAAGGACCTACGCCCTTGGCATCATTGTCGCGGATAGGCTCGCTCATGTAATAGTCGAAGCTTCCATCGCGCTTGAAGTTTGGCTTCTTGACGTATGGACCAGGGCCAGGACCGAGTCCGCTGACAGCACAGCAGCGGGTAAGGCTGATGGTCTTGTCAGGATTTACCTGGATGAAGTTGTTCAGGATTCCCTCATAAGCCTTGATACCTGCTTCCTGATATTCCTTGCCGAGGTATCCCTTGCGGTAACCCTTGAGGAGAACATAGGCAAACATGCTTGAAGCGGTGCTCTCGAGGTAGTTGCGAGGATCCTTTACGTCCATCACATCGTACCATACACCCGTCTTCTTATCCTGATATTTCACCACGCTCTTCATTGCCTTATTTAATAAGGTGATGATTTCGCTGCGGCGAGCATAATCTTCAGGCATGGCATCGAGGCATTCGGTCATCGCCATGACGTACCATCCGAGGGCTCTTGCCCAGGTATGCTGGCTCTTTCCGTCTTCCTTGTTTGCCCAGAACTGGCTGTGGGTTTCGTCCCATGCATGCTTCCAGAGCTGGGTTTTCTCATCGTAGGTACGAAGGTTGGTCTTCACAATCTGGTCTACCGCATCGTCGAGAATCTTCTTCGCCTTCTTAGGCTTGAGGTTCTGTACGGCGTAGTTGCAGTAGAAAGGCAGTCCCATGAAGATGCCGTCGAGCCAAACCTGGTTGGCGTAAATAGCCTTGTGCCAGTAAACGCCTTCCTTGGTGCGAGGTTGGTTCTGCAGCTGCTTGAAGAGCGTCTTCAGTGCCAGTTCGCTGCTCTTGCTAGGGAAGAGGTTGTGCATGCGGAGAATGAACTTCGCGGTGCGCACGTTGTCGAGGTTGAAATCCTCATATTTGTAGCCTGTGATGTTTCCTTTTTCGTCAATCATCTTGGCTGGATATTCTTTCAGGTAGTTGATGATAGCCTCGTTGTTGGCTTCGGCATCAGCTCCCTTGAAGGTGCTCTTTCCGTCTTTGTAATGGAGGTAGGTGTCGAGCATGCCTTCCATCTCAATGCCCATCACGTAGCTCCAGCGAGGTTTCTTCGGGCTGAAGTCGAGGTTGTATGGGTGGGGAGTGCGCTGCATCTCGCTGTGGGTGAGCCACTCTGAATAGGTCTGGTAAGGACGGTCTTCCTTGTTGAGAACCAGGGAACCGTTGATGATGAGGTTGTCGAACTTCACATCGCGGGTCTTGCCGGTCATCTTGACAGGCTGCTTGATGACACCATCGAACTTACAGTTCTTTACATGGATATCGTATACGTTTTCTATTTTGTTTCCACCGATGATGAGCACACCGTAATTGCTCTTCTGGCAGGTAACATCTTCCATGCTCACGTTGCGCACAGTAGGTTCAAATCCGCGGTAGCAAGCCTCTTTTGGCTCATAGTCGAGGTTAATCTTGAGCACGGCTTCCTTGCACTGGCCTACGGTAACCTTGCGCATGTGGATGTTCTGGATGAGTCCGCCGCGGCAGTTGTTGGTCTTGATGCGGAGGATGCGCTCCAGATGAGGAGAGTCCATCTCGCAGTTTTCGGCGTATACATTCTCGCATCCGCCTGAAATCTCGGAACCGATGACTACGCCACCATGTCCGTCTTCCATCCGGCAGTTGCGGATGATGATGTTTCTCGATGGTTGGTTCCAGAGACGACCGTCGTTGTTTCGTCCGCTCTTGATGGCGATGCAGTCATCGCCGGTGTGGAAGATACAGTTCTGGATGAGTACATTCTCGCATGCCTCAGGGTCGCATCCGTCTCCGTTAGGTCCTTCGTTCCATACAGTTACGCCGTCTACTGTGATGTTCTTGCAGAGCAGAGGGTGCATCACCCAGAAAGGTGAATTGATCATCTTGACATCCTTGATGAGGATGCGCTCAGAGCGTACGAAGTTGACGAGCTGAGGGCGGAGACCCTGTCCCATGCCGAACTTGCGTTCGTCAAAAGGCACACCGTCTTCAGCCATCTTCAGCAGTCTGGCACGTGATCCCATCTTCTGGTGTTCCTTGGTTACGCCCTCCTTATATCCGAATCTGGCATTACCGTTCATTGGCCACCATGTATCATTGTTACCACCTCCATCGATGGTACCTTTACCAGTGATGGCGATGTCGGTAACCTTGTAGGCATAGATGCATGGAGAATAGTTCCAGCATGCGATGCCCTCCCATGATGTGCGTACCAGCGGATAGAGTTTCGGTTCGAAGGCAAACTGCAGTACGGCACCCTCTTCGAGATTCAGTTCTACGAAGCTCTTCATCTCAATGGCTCCTGTGCGCCAGGTACCCTTCGGGATGACTACAGTACCGCCACCTTTTTTAGAAACGAGGGCGATGAGCTTGTTGATAGCCTTCTGGTTCTGTGCAGCCGAAGCGTTCTGCTTGGCTCCATAGGCAGAAATAGCATACTTCTTAGCTGCCTGCTTGATGCCTGGCAACTGTATGCTCTGTTCAATGCGCTGATATTCAGCATCGTTCCATCCGTCGGCCCAAGCGCAGGATGGGATGAGAAGCAGAGCAACGAGTAAGGTCTTAAAGAATTTCTTCATTGTCTTTGTTCTAGTTTTATGATTATTTGTATTATGAAT
>JAJXBQ010000221.1:0-5432 GCA_021640525.1 Segatella copri | reverse complement strand
GGAGTCTCAATATATAGAGGGTTACCTCTTCTGAGATTTTATCCGGACACTAGTGTAGCAACATAGAAAAAAGTATGTGTGAGGGCACACAAGGGGAAATATCAATGATAAAATCTAGAAAATGTTCGAGCTGTACGGTTGAAAGTGAATAGAAAAAGAGCGGAAAAACAACTGTTAACTGTTAACTCTGTTAACCCCAGTTGCCTTTCCGCTCTTGATCATTCTAAAATCTTTCTATTCCGCCAGCAGCTTCTCTGCCATCGCCTTACCCAGCGCCTCGCACTGCGCCTTTACCTCTGGAGTAATCGCCTGCTTCATATCTACAGGTTCGCCCACTGGCTCGTAGTGGAGCTTGGTTTCGTTCCACTCCTGAATCTTAGCCACAGCCTTGCTTGCCCAGCAATGAGAACCGTACCAGCCAAGAAGGTGGTTCTTGACGTCCTTATTGGCAAGCTCGGAGAGGAGAACCTCCATCTCGTGATAAAGACCGGCATTGTAGGTTGGAGCACCCACGATGAGACCCTTGTAGCGGAAGATGTCGCGCAGGATGTAGCTGTGGTGAGTCTTCGAGATATTATACATCACGATGTTCTTCACGCCAGCCTTGCTTGCTGCACGGGCGATGATTTCTGCCATGCGCTCGGTGTTGCCATACATGGTGCCGTAGCAGATAACCAAGCCCGGCTCCGTCTCATACTTCGACATCTTATCATACATGCCGATTACCTTCTCAATATGCTCGTGCCAAACCGGACCATGGGTTGAGCAGATGTAATCCAGATCCACGCCAGCCAACTTCTTCAAGGCATTCTGAACAGGGATTCCATACTTACCCACAATGTTTGAGTAGTAGCGAACCATCTCCAGCCAGAAAGTCTCGCAGTTGATTTCCGTATCGATGATTCCGCCGTTCAGCGCACCGAAGCAGCCGAAGGCATCGCCCGAGAAGAGCACCTTGTTCTTCGCATCGAGGGTTACCATGGTCTCTGGCCAGTGAACCATAGGGATGAGAACAAAGCTCAGCTCGTGGTTGCCCAAAGACAGGGTTTCGCCATTCTTCACCTCTACCACGTCATCTGTTACGCCGTAGAAGCCTTCGAGCATTCCCAGGGTCTTCTTGTTGCCCACGATCTTGATGTTAGGGTAATATTTCTTGATGAGGGCGATAGAACCGCTGTGGTCAGGTTCCATGTGGTTGATGATGAGGTAATCGATTTCGCGGTCGCCAATCACCTCGTGAATGTTCTCGAGGAACTGGGTGAAGAAATCTACCTCTACAGTATCTACCAGCGCTACCTTCTCATCATCAATGACATACGAGTTGTAGCTCACACCATTAGGCAAAGGCCAGAGGCCCTCGAAACGATGCTTGTTGCGGTCGTTAACGCCTACGTAATAAATCTTGTTTGTAATTTCTGTCATATCCTTATATTTTTATAATTCCTTCTTCTTTTGCTCTCCGAAATCCTTGGAAACATAATTGTAGATGTCCTTGCAGCATTCGGTGGAGAACTCCTGGGCGCTCTTCAGGAGGCTATCCCATTGCGCCTCAGATAATCCACGGTCGATATCCTCGCGGGTGATCCCATCCTTGATCAGTCCGAATACGAAACCGGCATTGAAGTTATCGCCGGCTCCGATGGTGCTCACCGGCTTCATCTTCTCCGAAGGATAACTCTTGGCAAAGCCGTTCTCGGCTCTCACCTCTACAGGCTCAGCGCCCTGGGTGCAGATAAACTTCTTGCAGTAGAAACTGATTTCGGCATTATACACCTTATCCGCCTCCGGCTTCTTGTAGAGGATTCCGAAGTCCTCGTGACTGCCGCGCACGAAATCAGCATACTCCAGGTTCTCTATCAGATTAGGCGTAATCTTCATAATCTCATTCTGATGAGAAGCACGGAAGTTGATGTCGTAATAGAGGATGGCACCGTGATTCTTGGCGTACTCCAGAAAACCGGCCACCTGAGGACGAACCACCGGATTCAGGGCGAAGAACGAACCGAAGAGCACGATGTCGCCAGGATTGATTTCCGGAGTGGCAAACTCCAGCTGGTCGTGGGGATGGTCCTTGTAGAAGATGTAGTCGGCATTGTTGTTCTCGTCGAGGAACGCCAGCGAGAGCGGCGACTTCGATTCCGGAAAGATGCTCACATTGTCGGCATTCACCCCATTATCTCTCAGAAACTGAATCACATACTCACCAATACGGTCGTTGCCCGCCTCGCTGATAAACGAAGCATTCACGCCCGCACGTCCCAACGAGATGACTGCATTGAACGATGAGCCACCTGGTACTGCCTCTATCGGCTTGCCGTTCTTGAAGATGATATCAAGCACGGTCTCTCCTATTCCTATAACCTTACGCATTGTTTTATGTCTCTATTTATATTTTTTTGGGGACAAAGATAATTCTTTTTGGCGATAATGCAAAATAAATGCCCAATATTTTGGATAAATTACATTTTCAATGTAACTTTGCACCTTGAAATGAAATATAATACTTATACATTAGACAATGGACTCCGCATCATCCACCTGCCATCAGATAGCCAGGTGGTGTACTGCGGCTACCAGATAAATGCCGGCACCCGCAACGAGGAGCCGGGCGAGGAGGGCTTGGCTCACTTCTGCGAGCACGTCACCTTCAAGGGCACCGAACGCAGAAAAGCCTGGCACATACTCAACTGTCTGGAGAGTGTGGGCGGCGACCTGAATGCCTACACCAACAAGGAGGGAACGGTGTATTACTCCGCCATCCTGAAGGAGCACATCGCAAGGGCCGTGGACCTGCTTTCCGACATCGTCTTCCACTCGGTTTATCCGCAGGCGGAAATAGATAAGGAGGTGGAGGTAATCTGCGATGAGATAGAGAGCTATAATGATTCACCTGCCGAACTGATATATGATGAGTTTGAGAATATCCTGTTCAAGGGTTCTCCGCTGGGGCATAATATCCTGGGCACAGCCGAGCAGGTTCGGGCTTTCAAGACGGAGGATGCGCTGAGGTTCACGCAGAAGCTTTACCGGCCGGATAATGCGATATTCTTCGCTTATGGGGATATCGATTTCAAGAAGCTGGTGAAGCTTATCGGGAGGGCGCTCGCAGATGATGATTCTGTGGAACCTGAAAATTATCCATCTGTGGGACCTAAAAATTATCCATCTGTGGGAAAAGAGATTGCCGGGAAGACGATTGTGATGCAGAAGAATACGCATCAGGCTCATGTGATGATTGGAACCCGGGCTTACGATGTGAACGACGACCGACGAATGCCGCTCTATCTGCTCAACAATATGCTGGGCGGACCGGGTATGAACGCCAAGCTGAACCTCGCCCTCAGAGAGCACAACGGCTTGGTTTACACCGTAGAAAGCACGATGGTGGCTTATGGCGATACGGGCACCTGGAGCATCTATTTCGGCTGCGATGAGCACGATGTGAAGCGCTGCCTCAGATTGGTTCGTAAGGAACTGGATAAGTTCATGCAGAAGCCATTGAGCGACGCGCAGCTCAAGGCTGCCAAGAAACAGATTAAGGGCCAGATAGGAGTGGCTTGCGACAACCGCGAAAACTTCGCCCTCGACTTCGGCAAGAGCTTCCTGCACTATGGCTGGGAGAAGAACGTTGACCGCCTCTACGAGCAGGTGGATGAGATTACTGCCGAACAGATACAGGCCGTGGCTCAGGAGTTGTTTGATAAAGACAGGCTCACCACGCTGATTTTCAGATAAATAAGAAACAAAGAAGGCAACAACTTGGGTCGTCATGCGACTTCCCTCGTTGTTGCCTTCGTAATTTAATGAATTAAAACTGCTTTTTTCTTAAAAACAACTAACAATTAACCTAAAAACTTAAACCTAAAAACCTAAAATGAAAATCTATAAAACCTAAAACGAATTTTTAACAATCTATATATGAAATCCCCAATCAGAATTTATCACGAAAACTCTCAGGGGACAGTATGAATTTCAAATGAAAAGGAGTTTTTACTCTCCTCTCTGATTTCGGAAGCCCCTTTGGCTCCCTACTGTTTTTACTCAGCTGTGCATTGCTGCCAGCCATTTTTTAATCTCGGCTCTTTTGGAGCCCTTCGCATGGCTAATCTCCGATTAAGCCAACTTGTTGTTAATAGCACCAACTTCAGCTACACATGCAACAACTACTGCGATAATCATTCCTAATACTAACATAATTTTTTCCTTTCTTAAATTTGTTATCTTAAATATACAATCTTGTAGTTTTACCTAACAAAATCTTAACTCTCTTTATTTCTTACCTCCCGAAGGAGGATTTCCATGCTTTCTTAGCTTCGTAGCTTATTTGCCGCAGTTCATTCCGAGGTTCATACCTGCGCAAGCAACTACTGCGAATGCTACTACTGCTACTGTCATTATCCCGAACATTACCATAATCTTTTATCCTTTTTTCTTTTTCTGGTGCAAAGGTACAACTTTTTGTGTGCGCACACAAACATTTTAGGAGAAAAGTTTCAAAAAGCCTCGTTTTCTTGATTAAGGTCAAGAACATTTACATTCTCATTACAAAATCAGGCACGAATTACACGAATTCCACGGATTTAAGTCTCTCATGTCAATTAAAACACATTCATAATCTCATAGAACATCCGTGTAATCCGCATAATCCGTGCCTAATCTATTCTACGCAGCCATTTCCGGCGTTCCGTAGTGCCCGTACTTGGCGATGAAACGGGCGGTCTTGGTAAAGGTGCCGTCCTCGTTCTTCATGATGAAGCCACGCTTCTTCCAGTTGCACAGCAGGATGGCAAGCTTCGTCTTGGTGCCATGAACCTGACAGATGTTCTGAATCTCAGTTTTGTCAAAGGTGTCATGAACGTAGAGAAGAAGATTGCTCACACCGGGAGTATGACAGATAGAGCGGCTGTCTGCATCTATTGCCTCCTGCATCTGATTGCCGAAGAAACGCATCTTGCACCACAAATCATACTTCACGCTCCATACGATGAAATCCTCTATCGCCCGCAGGTTCCGCTCCTTGCGGGCTATGATGAGGGCGCGCACGTCCTCGCCTTCCAGGGCTGAAACATAGCCTATGAGCTGCTGCTTGTCATAAGCTTTCACCGCCAGCATGTCGAAGGTGTTGGCGTCATCGGGCACGAGACAGATGGTTCTTCCCTCTGCTTCTTTAGCATACTCTACCTCATGGCCTTTCACGTCATTATGGGTGAGTCCTACGATATGGAATGTGAGATTCTTCATTTTATGTTGTTATTATTGTTTTTACGTTGTTTGCAGTCAGCCTACAAAAGTAAGGTTTTTCGGTGAAACCACCAAGCATTCTTGTTTAAATTTCCTAAAAGAGGGGGCGGAGAAGCCGAGGGGGTTAACAGGGTTAACAGTTAACAGCTGTTTTTTGCATGGTCCCCCTCGCGTACCTTATTATATAATAA
>JAJXBQ010000220.1:0-5458 GCA_021640525.1 Segatella copri | reverse complement strand
ATTATATATATAGAGAATGATATATGTAGGGGATTGTCGTTAGTATAAACAAAAGTATTAAGATAACAATGACTCACAATTTGTTAAAAGGCAAGCGTGGCATCATCTTCGGTGCACTCAATGAGGAATCAATCGCTTGGAAAGTAGCTGTTAAGGCTGCTGAAGAGGGTGCTACTATCGCACTTAGTAACACAGCTATGGCTCTGCGTATGGGTACGCTGGATAAGCTCGCTGAACAGATCAACGCTCCTATCATCGCAGCTGATGCGACTAGCGTAGAAGACTTGGAAAAGGTATTCACAGAGGCTCAGGAGAAACTCGGTGGCAAAATCGACTTCGTGCTCCACTCTGTAGCTATGAGCCCTAACGTTCGCAAGCATCGTACATACGATGACCTCGACTACAATTTCCTGAACAAGACATTGGACATCTCTGCTATCTCTTTCCATAAGATGTTGCAGGTAGCCAAGAAGTTGGATGCTATCAACGAGTGGGGTTCTGTAGTAGCTCTCACATACGTAGCTTCTCAGCGTACATTCTTCGGTTACAACGATATGGCTGATGCCAAGAGCATGCTCGAGAGCATCGCCCGCAGCTTCGGTTACATCTATGGCCGCGAGAAGCACGTCCGCATCAACACCATCTCTCAGAGCCCTACAGCTACAACTGCAGGTAAGGGTATCAAGGATATCGAAAACATGATGGACTTCGCCGACAAGATGTCTCCACTCGGAAACGCCGTAGCTGAGGATTGCGCTAACTACTGCGTGATGATGTTCTCTGACTTCACACGCAAGGTGACCATGCAGAACCTCTTCCACGATGGTGGTTTCTCATCAATGGGTATGAGCCTCCGTGCCATGAACCAGTATGCTAAGGATATGACTCCTTATGAGGATGAGAATGGTAAGGTTATCTACGGATAATCAGGCAGAAGAGATAAAATCTCACTAATATAGAAAACAGGTATGTTCAGTAAAAATCTGGGCATACCTGTTTTTTTATTCATATCCACCCTCTATCTTAAACTTGGCAACAAGCGGAAGATGATCGCTGTATCCACCCAAATATCGGGGACCGAGATAGGTTCGGAAAGGTTTCTTTCCGCCATATTTCTCATCATCTTCTAAAAGGAATGGCAAATCGCCTATCTGACAACTCATCTTAAGCCGGGAAAGCGAAGGACTGAAGAGTATCTGGTCAAGGCTCCGCCAATCTCCATGCCAGCGATAAGTAGCCTTGGCGCCATGAGAGCCTTTGGCACCAACGGATATATTAATAAGGTGGTGCTGATAAAGATAACGGAGGGCAGGCGAATCAAAATAATCGTTGAAATCGCCGGCTACGATAATTCTTGCACTATCATTGAGCGCATAGATAGAATCTACGGCAGAAGCCAACTGGCTGGCTACCTGCAGGCGGTAGGGACGCGAAACCTGTTCGCCGCCACGACGGCTAGGCGCATGCAATACAAAGACATGGAGCGTATCGTCATTCATAATCCGCCCCGAAGCGTAGAGAATATCTCTCGTAGGGCGAGTATCAGGCAGCGGCTTGATGCGGATAGACCGGAACTGTATAAGCGCAAAAGAAGATGGCTGATAAAGCAAAGCCACATCTATGCCTCGTTCATCAGGCGAATCGGTCATCACATAATCATAATTCACACCGCGAAGAGCTGAACGCCGGGTTAAATCAAACAGCACACTATCGTTCTCCACTTCGCAAAGCGCCACAAAATCGGGAACATGCCAGGACTTCTCCGAGGGTCTTGAAGGATTATCTGGGGAGGCGGTACCAACAAGCGACAAATCTTCATAACCCAAAGCTACTATAGTCTTGGAAAGATTTGCCAGCTTGCGCCAATAGCGATAAGGCGTCCACTTGTAACTGCTCTGTGGCAGGAATTCATAGTCATTCTTCAGCGAATCATGCTTCGTATCGAAGAGGTTTTCGCAGTTCAACTCCACAAAAGTGAGGAAACTTGATAAGATGAGAGTGAAAAACATAACATTTTATTTTGTATTGTCAACGATTTGATGTATCTTTGCAGTCGGTTTACAATGGTCCCATAGTTTAACGGATAGAACGGAGGTTTCCTAAACCTTTGATCCGAGTTCGATTCTCGGTGGGACCACGTACTTTCCTTATCATTCCAGAGATGATAAAACAATAAAGGTCGCTCCTGACAATCAGGAAGCGACCTTTATTATTTTTATATTCTTTCCAGTATCTTTCTCTATCCGACATACATCGGACAGAGAAAGAATGAAGAGTTTCTGATTACTTAACTTCTGCAACCTCCTCAGCTGGCTCTTCCTTAATCTTACGACCAAGAACGATGTAAGCCATTGGAGATGCAATGAAGATAGATGACAATGTACCGAATACAACACCCAGGATCATTGCGAATGAGAAGCTGCGGATGCTGTCACCACCGAGGATGAAGATACAGAGCAACACGAGCAATGTAGATGTAGATGTATTGATGGTACGAGCCAATGTCTCATTGATAGATGCATTGAAGAGCTGCTGACGGTCGCCCTTAGGATGCAACTTCAAGTTCTCACGGATACGGTCGAATACAACCACCTTATCGTTGATAGAGTAACCTACCACAGTCAGGATAGCACCGATGAAGGTCTGGTCAATCTCCAATGAGAATGGAACGAGACCCCACAGGAGTGAGTAGAAACCGATTACTGTCAAGGCATCAAATGCCAAAGCTACAGTAGAACCTACAGAGAAGGCCACGTTGCGGAAACGTATCAGGATGTAGAGGAAGATAGCAATCAATGCGAAGAGCACACTATAGATAGCACCCATAGTGATATCCTTAGCTACAGAAGGACCTACCTTTGTACTACTGATGATAGAACCACCCTGACGAACATCTGGGTTCTTGAATGCCTCAACACTCTTCTGAGAAACCAGGTTAGCCTTCTTCAAGGCATTGTAAAGGATAGTCTCAGCCTCATCGTCAACAGTTGGACTGTTGCTCTCAATCATATAGTTGGTAGATACACGGATAGTCTTACCGTCTGTACCGATAGCAATAGCGCCAGTAGTTGCCTTAGAACCATCTGCATTGACGAATGCATCACCAAGAACGGTACGAATCTGCTCAGGCTCTACAGGATTCTCGAACTGTACTACATAGTTACGACCACCAGTAAAGTCGATACTCTTGCTCAAGCCACGAACAAAGAAGCTACCTATGAATACCACAGCTGCTACGATGGCAACGGTGAAGGTAGTCTTGTACATAGACATGAACTTATACTTCTTGCCCTGCATCAGGTTGTGAGAAACTGGAGTATCAAACTTGCAGTGCATCCACTTATCGTGGTTCAACTTATAATCGTAAACCAGACGAGTCAGGAACACAGCAGTGAAGAATGAAACTACGATACCGATGATCCATGTAGTAGCGAAACCACGGATAGGACCTGTACCGGTAGTCAACAGGATAACACCAGTAATCAAAGATGTCAAGTTAGAGTCGAAGATAGCAGAGAAAGCGTTGCCATAACCGGCAGCTACAGCCTGCTTCATACCCTTACCGGAGCGGAGCTCCTCCTTGATACGTTCATATATAAGCACGTTGGCATCCACGGCAGTACCCAGAGACAAGACCATACCGGCAAGACCCGGCAACGTCAGAGCTGCCTGGAAGGACGTCAGAATACCCAGCGTGAAGAATACGTTGACGAGCAAAGCCAGGTTAGCCATCATACCAGGAATGATGTTGTACATCATCACCATGTAAACCATCAGGAGTACGAAAGCAACAACGAATGATACAATACCCATCTGGATAGACTGTGCACCGAGTGTAGGACCTACAACCTCCTCCTGAACGATACGTGCAGGAGCTGGCATACGACCAGACTTCAATGTGTTAGCCAAGTCCTTGGTATCCTCGATAGTGAAGTTACCAGAAATCTGAGAGCTACCACCATCAATCTCGCCGTTTACGCGAGGAGCAGAGTAAACTACGCCATCCAGAACGATAGCAATAGCCTTACCTACGTTAGCCTTGGTCATCTGAGCCCACTTACGTGCGCCCTCAGTATTCATCTTCATGCTAACAACAGGTGAACCCATCTGGTCGAACTCGTCCTTAGCATCGGTAATTACATCACCCTCCAAAGGAGCACGACCTGTAGTGGTAGTCACCTTCAAGGCGTGAAGTTCGAAGATATTCTTAGCCTTCAGGTTATCAGCTGGCTTAGCACTCCAAAGCAGACGCAAGTCTGATGGCAAAACGCGCTTAGCCACAGCAGAGTAGATAATCTTGTTGATGGCAGCAGTATCGCGAACGCTAGCATAACCAACAGTGCTCAAACCACCACCGAGCTGCAAACGAGCCAACAATGGGTGAGCCTTGATAGCAGCAGCATTCTGAGCATCCTCGCCTACCTTGCTTGCAGCATCGTCCTTCTTCTTGATAGAGAACTTAGCCTCAGCCTTCTTAGGCTCAGCCTTAGCAACTTCCTTCTTAGCTGCTGCAGAATCTGCTGCAACTGTATCGTTCTTCTCCTCACCATTATCACCATTTGCGATACGAGTATCAAGCTGCTGGAGATAAGGAGCGATTTCCTCTGAGTTGTATGTCTCCCAGAACTCAAGGTTTGCACTACCCTGGAGCATCTTACGCATACGCTCTGGCTGGCTGATACCTGGCATTTCTACCATGATACGGCCCTGCTGACCTTCCAACTTCTGGATGTTAGGCTGTACAACACCAAACTTATCGATACGGGTGCGGACAACATTGAAAGAGTTGTCAATAGCATCCTGTACAGAAGCGCGGATAGCCTTCTCTACCTCTGCGTCGCTGCTCTGAGGAGAAACCTTGCCCTGCAACTGCTGGGTAGCGAACACTTCTGCGAGTTTATGACCTGGTGCGCTCTTATGATAAGCGTTAATGAAAAGTGACACGAAGTCACCACCGTTAGCTTCTTCCTGAGCTCTAGCTTCCTTCATGGCATTGGTAAAACCAGCGTCGGTCTTATGATCGGCAAGGTTTTCAAGTACATCAGGTACAGAAATCTCAAGAATTACATTCATACCGCCCTTAAGGTCAAGTCCAAGACCAATCTGAGTCTCCAAGCAGTTCTGGTAAGAATAAACACCTAAGTACTTAACAGAATCCTTATAATCCTGCTGAGCAATAGGATCTTTAATCTTTGCAGCCTCGCTGTCATAGTAACGTGTGGCAAACGAGAATGACAAATAGAAGATACTTGCGAGTGTCAGTAAGACGGCTACACAAATTACAATTCCTTTGTTTTGCATTTCTATTTATTGTTATTAATTATTTGTTTCTTTTCAATTGCTTTTAGGGATTCTTTCAAAGACCTCCATAAAGTTGTGCAAAAATAAGCATTTTTTTTCTTATATAAGAATAATTTGCTCTATTTTTGCTTTTTAGGGCGCATTTTTAGCTTACAAA
>JAJXBQ010000219.1:0-5480 GCA_021640525.1 Segatella copri | reverse complement strand
AGTGGGAATGAAAGTTAAGAACAAGCCTTGACACAGTTTAAATTACACCCCCTCCCTACGATGCAGGGCGGCGTGGAAACCATCCGTCCATACGTTGATGAATTCATCATCTACGCCAAGCATCATCCCGAGTTTCATTTCCTGGTAACCCCAATAGGTTGCGGCATCGCCGGCTTCGAAGCCGAAGACATCGCCCCATTGTTCGAGAAGGCAAAGGAGATGAAGAACATCAGCGTGCCGGAGAGTTTCTGGGAGGTGATAGAGTAAAGTTATAGAGAATTAGTAGCTTATGTTAGGAGCAATGATAGGAGATATTGCTGGCTCAAAATATGAGTTCAACAATACGTTTGATTATGATTTCGAGATGTTCGGCGAAGGATGCGACTTCACCGATGATACCATCTGTACGGTAGCGGTAGCCGATGCGATATTGAACGGGCGAAGCTATCAGGAAAGCCTGCTGGATTGGTGCCGCCGCTATCCTTCTCCCAAGGGAGCGTATGGCGGTAGATTCGCGGGGTGGATTCGTTCTCTTAATCCGCAGCCATACAATAGCTTTGGCAATGGTTCGGCAATGCGAGTATCGCCAGTGGCTTGGCTATTCGATGACCTGTCGCAGGTGTTGGAAGAGGCAGAGAAAACGGCTCTTCCTACTCATAACCATCCCGAAGGAATCAAGGGAGCCAAAGCCGTAGCTCATGCCATCTGGCATTTCAGAAAAAGCAAGGAAAGCCATCTGCCAGATGATGAAACAATGAAAGCCTTCAAGGATATCGCCCGCAGCTATTACGATGATTTCGATACCCGAGATTATCCGAAAGGCAAGTTCGACGAAACCTGCATGGATGCCGTGCCATTATCCTTCTATATTCTTTCAAAAGCCTCATCCTTCGAAGATGCCATCCGCCTAGCCATATCTCATGGCGGCGATAGCGATACCATCGGAGCCATCGTCGGCAGCATCGCTGAAACCCGCTTCGGTATTCCGCAAGAAATTAAGGACAGAGCTATGGAGTACCTGCCGGATGATATGAAAGATGTATTGAAACAATTTGCTGGTAAATACGAAATAAAGCCCAAATAATTTGGTGTTATCGAAGAAAAACTATAACTTTGCCACCAATAGAATTTATCAAACAATATAATTTATGACGAATCATGATTTTTGGATGTCCATCAGTGACATAATCAATGAAGGATTTACATCTGAAGGTCTAGCAAAATTAGATGATTATGCAGAACAATTCAGTACTGGAAAGATCTTATATAAACGATTTTCACCGTCAGAGCAGCTTGGCTGCGTTAAAGGGGGAACAATACATGTTATTGCATCCTTACTCGCGGGAGCAGAAGTTGGCGCAAATCAACTCACTGCGCCAGAACACAGTTTCAAAAGAGAACAGCAACTTGGAAAGGTCCAAGAAAAACGCATAGAAAGCTGGGCTAAAAAGACAGGATGCTGGGTAGATGACACTAGCGTATACAACCAAACCTTGGGCGATAAATTAGCGCAAGGCGGTGAAGCCATTGTATATGATAACGGTAATTCTGTACTAAAAGTAATCGGCCTTGACTATTTCATACAGCCAATTTTTGCTTTGGACAGAATTTCGTTACACAATGCTTACTTTGAACAAACCAAGATGTTTGTATTGGGATTCGGTAGAAACTCTATGGGTGACTTTATGATTATTGTTACCCAAACTTTCTTTCAAGGTAGCCAAATGACCGAAGAAGACATTGAAGAGTATACGGAACGTATTGGATTTAAACTGGTGAATCCCAGAAATTGGACATACTCCACACCAGATATATACCTAAGTGATATGCACAACGAGAATGTTTTTCGTGGCCATGATGGAGTGGTTTATGTCATAGATTGCGACATCCGAATAAACACACCAGAACTAAAGGCTGGTGGCACACGAACTTTAACAACAGAAGTTGAATTTATAAAAGAATAAAGACATTGCAAGAATGGCTATATAGGCTATGATTAAAGAATTCAAGAAGAGAGGATTGATATGATAAGAACAAGGTGTTGTCACTAGGCTCAGCAAAGCTGCTGACTGCAGTCAGCAGACCTGCCGACTAGGCTCGGCAGACCTGCTGAGCCTAGTGGCAACTGCTGAGAAGGTTTCTCCTGGAACCCGAGGAGTAATGTCTTTCAACTCACGAAGAAGCTTGCATCAACCTATAGAGTTGATTTCTTCACCCCATCGAGCCGACTCCGTCATCCAGTAGAACCAACTCATACTGCTAAATCAACCCTATCTGATTGCGTTCTCACTCTGATTTCTCAGAGTGAGGACTATTTGGTTATCTTACAGGACGAATCACGAATTTGAATGCATAGTCCTGATAAGGAAGCATATATTTCTCAATAGGTAATGAGCCCCATGTATCGATACATCCCAATCCCATCTGTCTCTGACTAATGTGTACAGAGGTAAAGTCTCGTGGTACAAGGTCTCCAGAATGTTCTTGGTTCTTTACCGGTCCGCGGTAAAGATCTGAAGTCAGATAGTTCAGGCTTGAACACTCCATTGGCTCATTGGAGAAAAACTCCAGACCTTTATTGTCTTTTGTCAGAACCTTCCAATATCTTACCTGCGTCTTGTTGCCAGACTCCTGTGGACGGACGTATGGATAATACTGATCCTTTACCAACTGGGTAAAAATGCCCAATCTGTCGGAATTGTTACGGTCTGCATAATTCTCGTTAGGACCCTTTCCGTAGAATTCAACTCTATCAAACTCCTTAGGCATCTGCAATTCCATTCCATAGCGCAGAAGATTTGGCTTGTTCTCCGCATCAGGATTTACCTTCAGATCTTGTTCAACAGTCAGTTCACCATTATTATTCAATGTATAGGTAAGAGTCAGTGTAGACTCTGTTTCTTTGAGATACAACTCGGCAACAACAGAACCATTCTCCTTACGGGTAAAATTCTTCAGTTCCATACTTGGCTTATTCCATGCTGCACTTAATGTAGGCATATGTGAACCAAAATCGTTGTCTGTGCATGCTCTCCAGAAGTCTGGAGTCAAATCAAATCCTCTTACAAGCATAGGTGTTTTGTCAACATCCAAATAAGAAACAAGTCCTGTTGCCTTACTGATGGTAACATCCACACCATTGGCAGAAAGAACGAGATACTTGGCATGATCTACAGCCTTGACTTTGGCTGTTTCAGAGGAATTCAATACAGGGAACTTATAGTCGCTAATCACAAACTGCTGGTGGGCGATTTCTTCATCCTTACTTAGAAGAAGCGAATCACTGTTCAATTTGTACGAAAGAGTCAGTGTCTTTTCCTTTCCTCTGTATTTCTTGTCTGCAACTATCTTTGCATATCCAGGAATTGCAATAGTCTTGCTTGTCTGAGGAAGAATATTGTATTTGCCAAGGTTGATTAAACCATTTGCCATACTTTTTCCCTCTACCTCTATTGAATATACGAGATTTACGTTATTCAACGGAACAAAGAAGTTCTCGTTGAATACAGAGACTGTACCCTTGACCTTGTTCTCAAGTTTGCTCCAGATGTTCTGATGGAAGTATTTCACTTCGTAAGCATGAGGATTTGGTCTTCTGTCCGGACTAACCAAGCCATTGTTGTTGAAGTTCTCGTCAGACATAGGGAAACGACCATAATCACCGCCATAGGCATAGATCTGATTACCAGTTATCTTGCTCTTGTCGCGCAGACCCTGATCAACAAAATCCCAGATAAAACCACCCTGATACTGAGGATACTGACGGACCAAATCCCAATACTGCTTGAATCCACCCATAGAATTACCCATGGCATGGGCATACTCCTGCTGAAGAAGAGGTTTGTCACAATAGTCCTTTTCCAAATATGCTCTACAACTGTCGTAATCAGCATACATAGGACAGAAAATGTCAGTCTTGCCAGCCTTCAGACCAGCCAACTCGTATGACTCAACAGGACGGGTTTCATCATGCTTGCCTGTTGAACATGCCATTTCGTATTGTACTGGACGAGAACTATCATATGCCTTTACCCAATCGTAGGCATCCTCAAAGTTCTTACCAAAACCTGCTTCGTTACCAAGACTCCACATAATGATACAAGGATGGTTTTTGAGAACCTTCACATTGTGCATGTTACGCTCAAGGTGTGTCTTGTTGAACAACTCATTTTTAGCCAGAGTCTCTTTACCAAATCCCATTCCGTGGCTTTCCAGATTTGCCTCAGCCATGACATAAATACCATATTCATCACACAAATCATACCAGCGTGGGTCATTTGGATAGTGGCTGGTGCGTATAGCATTGATGTTTAATTGCTTGGCAACCTTTATGTCACGAATCATGTTCTCAACACTGACAACATATCCTCCATCAGGATCTATCTCATGACGGTTCACACCCTTGATAAGAACAGGCTGTCCATTTACCAAGAGCTGTTTTCCCTTGATCTCGATCTTTCTAAAACCGACATTTTGGCGAATGACTTCCAATACTTTATCTCCATCCATCAGTGTCGCTCTGAGTGTGTACAAATTCGGTGTTTCTGCTGTCCATTTGGCTACATTCTGAATGGTTGACTCTACTGTTGAACTGCCACCCTGTAACTGTTGCTTTCTTTCAAAAACCGTATTGCCAGTTTTCTTGTCTATCAATTCTACCAGAACATTCTTTCCATCACATGATTCTGTAGAAAAATGAATGGCAAAGATACCGTCTTTATAATTATCGGACAAGGAAGAGGTTACGTTCAAGTCCTTAATATGGGACTTCGGCTGAGCATAGATATAGTTCTCTCTGGCAATACCGCGAAGTCTCCAATAGTCCTGATCCTCAAAATAAGAGCCATCGCACCATCTCATCAGCTGCATGGCTATCAGATTCTCTTTTCCTGGTTCTACATATTTAGTGATGTCAAATTCCGCAGCAACCTTATTGTCTTCAGCATAGCCAACAAACTTTCCATTTACATATAGGTTGATATTGCTGGAAAATTCACCGATGTGCAGTATTATATTGTCACCATTCCAATTCTCAGGAATAACAATCTTACGTCGGTAAGATCCGACGTAGTTGCCAAGATCCTGCACATAAGGAGGATTTGATTCCCATTCATTTTCCCACTCATATCTATAGTTGGTATAGACTGGCACGCTATAGCCATTCAACTCCCAACATCCAGGAATTGGCATCTTACCCCAATTAGAATCATCAAGATTGAGAGAATAGAAATCTAAAGGACGCTCATTGGCATTCTGCACCCAATTGAATTTCCAAATTCCTTCAATAGACAAGAATCTCTTTGAAAGCGTCTTGTCATTTCTGTCAGACAGTTCCTTATTCTCATAGCCGAAGAAATCTGAAACAGGCTCGTTACGATTGATGTTGTTCACCAAAGGGTCATTCCATGGTTCTGTCTTCTGGGCATGTACATTACCTGACAAAGCCATAAAAAGTACCATAAAATTGCATAATTTATTCA
>JAJXBQ010000218.1:0-5480 GCA_021640525.1 Segatella copri | reverse complement strand
AGAGCTTATACAGGCATTCGGTACAGAGCGTGGCGTTAAGTGGTCAGACGAAGCGAGACTGGCTCTGGAGTGGAAAGCGAGATGGGGAGACAGGGCTGCATGATAAATGTCGTTAGTTTCTCCGGTGGCAGGACGTCAGCATATTTGCTCTGGCTAATGGAGCAAAAGCGACGGGCAGGTAAAGACGTGCATTACGTTTTCATGGATACAGGTTGTGAACATCCAATGACATATCGGTTTGTCAGGGAAGTTGTGAAGTTCTGGGATATACCGCTCACCGTATTGCAGGTTGATATCAACCCGGAGCTTGGACAGCCAAATGGTTATACGGTATGGGAACCAAAGGATATTCAGACGCGAATGCCTGTTCTGAAGCCATTTATCGATATGGTAAAGAAATATGGCACTCCATACGTCGGCGGCGCGTTCTGCACTGACAGATTAAAACTCGTTCCCTTCACCAAATACTGTGATGACCATTTCGGGCGAGGGAATTACACCACGTGGATTGGCATCAGAGCTGATGAACCGAAGCGGCTAAAGCCAAAGCCTGGAATCAGATATCTTGCTGAACTGTCAGACTTTGAGAAGGAAGATATCCTCGCATGGTGGAAGCAACAACCATTCGATTTGCAAATACCGGAACATCTCGGCAACTGCATATTCTGCATTAAAAAATCAACGCAAAAAATCGGACTTGCCTGCAAAGATGAGGAGGGATTGCAGCGTGTTTTTAATGAGGTCATCACGGGATCCCATGTGCGTGACGGACATCGGGAAACGCCAAAGGAGATTATGTACCGAGGAAGAATGTCGCTGGACGGTATCGCGAAAATGTATTCAGAAAATGATTATCAAGCCCTGTATCAGGACATGGTACGAGCTAAAAGATTCGATACCGGCTCTTGTTCTGAGTCATGCGAAATATTTGGAGGGCAGCTTGATTTCGACTTCGGGAGGGAAGCTGCATGATGCGATGTTATCGGTGCGGTGAATGCAAAGAAGATAACCGCTTCCGACCAAATCAACCTTACTGGAATCGATGGTGTCTCCGGTGTGAAAGAACACCAACAGGGGTGTTACCACTACCGCAGGAAAAGGAGGACGTGTGGCGAGACAGCGACGAAGTATCACCGACATAATCTGCGAAAACTGCAAATACCTTCCAACGAAACGCACCAGAAATAAACCCAAGCCAATCCCAAAAGAATCTGACGTAAAAACCTTCAACTACACGGCTCACCTGTGGGATATCCGGTGGCTTAGAGAACGTGCGAGGAAAACAAGGTGATTGACCAAAATCGAAGTTACGAACAAGGAAGTGTCGAGCGAGCTTTAACGTGCGCTAACTGCGGTCAGAAGCTGCATGTGCTGGAAGTTCACGTGTGTGAGCACTGCTGCGCAGAACTGATGAGCGATCCGAATAGCTCGATGCACGAGGAAGAAGATGATGGCTAAACCAGCGCGAAGACGATGTAAAAACGATGAATGCCGGGAATGGTTTCACCCTGCATTCGCTAATCAGTGGTGGTGCTCTCCAGAGTGTGGAACCAAGATAGCACTCGAACGACGAAGTAAAGAACGCGAAAAAGCGGAAAAAGCAGCAGAGAAGAAACGACGACGAGAGGAGCAGAAACAGAAAGATAAACTTAAGATTCGAAAACTCGCCTTAAAGCCCCGCAGTTACTGGATTAAACAAGCCCAACAAGCCGTAAACGCCTTCATCAGAGAAAGAGACCGCGACTTACCATGTATCTCGTGCGGAACGCTCACGTCTGCTCAGTGGGATGCCGGACATTACCGGACAACTGCTGCGGCACCTCAACTCCGATTTAATGAACGCAATATTCACAAGCAATGCGTGGTGTGCAACCAGCACAAAAGCGGAAATCTCGTTCCGTATCGCGTCGAACTGATTAGCCGCATCGGGCAGGAAGCAGTAGACGAAATCGAATCAAACCATAACCGCCATCGCTGGACTATCGAAGAGTGCAAGGCGATCAAGGCAGAGTACCAACAGAAACTCAAAGACCTGCGAAATAGCAGAAGTGAGGCCGCATGACGTTCTCAGTAAAAACCATTCCAGACATGCTCGTTGAAGCATACGGAAATCAGACAGAAGTAGCACGCAGACTGAAATGTAGTCGCGGTACGGTCAGAAAATACGTTGATGATAAAGACGGGAAAATGCACGCCATCGTCAACGACGTTCTCATGGTTCATCGCGGATGGAGTGAAAGAGATGCGCTATTACGAAAAAATTGATGGCAGCAAATACCGAAATATTTGGGTAGTTGGCGATCTGCACGGATGCTACACGAACCTGATGAACAAACTGGATACGATTGGATTCGACAACAAAAAAGACCTGCTTATCTCGGTGGGCGATTTGGTTGATCGTGGTGCAGAGAACGTTGAATGCCTGGAATTAATCACATTCCCCTGGTTCAGAGCTGTACGTGGAAACCATGAGCAAATGATGATTGATGGCTTATCAGAGCGTGGAAACGTTAATCACTGGCTGCTTAATGGCGGTGGCTGGTTCTTTAATCTCGATTACGACAAAGAAATTCTGGCTAAAGCTCTTGCCCATAAAGCAGATGAACTTCCGTTAATCATCGAACTGGTGAGCAAAGATAAAAAATATGTTATCTGCCACGCCGATTATCCCTTTGACGAATACGAGTTTGGAAAGCCAGTTGATCATCAGCAGGTAATCTGGAACCGCGAACGAATCAGCAACTCACAAAACGGGATCGTGAAAGAAATCAAAGGCGCGGACACGTTCATCTTTGGTCATACGCCAGCAGTGAAACCACTCAAGTTTGCCAACCAAATGTATATCGATACCGGCGCAGTGTTCTGCGGAAACCTAACATTGATTCAGGTACAGGGAGAAGGCGCATGAGACTCGAAAGCGTAGCTAAATTTCATTCGCCAAAAAGCCCGATGATGAGCGACTCACCACGGGCCACGGCTTCTGACTCTCTTTCCGGTACTGATGTGATGGCTGCTATGGGGATGGCGCAATCACAAGCCGGATTCGGTATGGCTGCATTCTGCGGTAAGCACGAACTCAGCCAGAACGACAAACAAAAGGCTATCAACTATCTGATGCAATTTGCACACAAGGTATCGGGGAAATACCGTGGTGTGGCAAAGCTTGAAGGAAATACTAAGGCAAAGGTACTGCAAGTGCTCGCAACATTCGCTTATGCGGATTATTGCCGTAGTGCCGCGACGCCGGGGGCAAGATGCAGAGATTGCCATGGTACAGGCCGTGCGGTTGATATTGCCAAAACAGAGCTGTGGGGGAGAGTTGTCGAGAAAGAGTGCGGAAGATGCAAAGGCGTCGGCTATTCAAGGATGCCAGCAAGCGCAGCATATCGCGCTGTGACGATGCTAATCCCAAACCTTACCCAACCCACCTGGTCACGCACTGTTAAGCCGCTGTATGACGCTCTGGTGGTGCAATGCCACAAAGAAGAGTCAATCGCAGACAACATTTTGAATGCGGTCACACGTTAGCAGCATGATTGCCACGGATGGCAACATATTAACGGCATGATATTGACTTATTGAATAAAATTGGGTAAATTTGACTCAACGATGGGTTAATTCGCTCGTTGTGGTAGTGAGATGAAAAGAGGCGGCGCTTACTACCGATTCCGCCTAGTTGGTCACTTCGACGTATCGTCTGGAACTCCAACCATCGCAGGCAGAGAGGTCTGCAAAATGCAATCCCGAAACAGTTCGCAGGTAATAGTTAGAGCCTGCATAACGGTTTCGGGATTTTTTATATCTGCACAACAGGTAAGAGCATTGAGTCGATAATCGTGAAGAGTCGGCGAGCCTGGTTAGCCAGTGCTCTTTCCGTTGTGCTGAATTAAGCGAATACCGGAAGCAGAACCGGATCACCAAATGCGTACAGGCGTCATCGCCGCCCAGCAACAGCACAACCCAAACTGAGCCGTAGCCACTGTCTGTCCTGAATTCATTAGTAATAGTTACGCTGCGGCCTTTTACACATGACCTTCGTGAAAGCGGGTGGCAGGAGGTCGCGCTAACAACCTCCTGCCGTTTTGCCCGTGCATATCGGTCACGAACAAATCTGATTACTAAACACAGTAGCCTGGATTTGTTCTATCAGTAATCGACCTTATTCCTAATTAAATAGAGCAAATCCCCTTATTGGGGGTAAGACATGAAGATGCCAGAAAAACATGACCTGTTGGCCGCCATTCTCGCGGCAAAGGAACAAGGCATCGGGGCAATCCTTGCGTTTGCAATGGCGTACCTTCGCGGCAGATATAATGGCGGTGCGTTTACAAAAACAGTAATCGACGCAACGATGTGCGCCATTATCGCCTGGTTCATTCGTGACCTTCTCGACTTCGCCGGACTAAGTAGCAATCTCGCTTATATAACGAGCGTGTTTATCGGCTACATCGGTACTGACTCGATTGGTTCGCTTATCAAACGCTTCGCTGCTAAAAAAGCCGGAGTAGAAGATGGTAGAAATCAATAATCAACGTAAGGCGTTCCTCGATATGCTGGCGTGGTCGGAGGGAACTGATAACGGACGTCAGAAAACCAGAAATCATGGTTATGACGTCATTGTAGGCGGAGAGCTATTCACTGATTACTCCGATCACCCTCGCAAACTTGTCACGCTAAACCCAAAACTCAAATCAACAGGCGCCGGACGCTACCAGCTTCTTTCCCGTTGGTGGGATGCCTACCGCAAGCAGCTTGGCCTGAAAGACTTCTCTCCGAAAAGTCAGGACGCTGTGGCATTGCAGCAGATTAAGGAGCGTGGCGCTTTACCTATGATTGATCGTGGTGATATCCGTCAGGCAATCGACCGTTGCAGCAATATCTGGGCTTCACTGCCGGGCGCTGGTTATGGTCAGTTCGAGCATAAGGCTGACAGCCTGATTGCAAAATTCAAAGAAGCGGGCGGAACGGTCAGAGAGATTGATGTATGAGCAGAGTCACCGCGATTATCTCCGCTCTGGTTATCTGCATCATCGTCTGCCTGTCATGGGCTGTTAATCATTACCGTGATAATGCAATCGCCTACAAAGAACAGCGCGATAACAAGGCCAGTGAACTGGAGAAGGCGAACGCCACCATTACTGACATGCAGCAGCGCCAGCGTGATGCTGATGCACTCGATGATAAATACACGAAGGAGTTAGCTGATGCGAAAGCTGAAAATGATGCTCTTCGGCGCAAGCTTGATAATGGTGGTCGGGTGCTCGTCAAAGGAAAATGCTCTGTGCCATCCTCAGCCGAAACCTCCAGCGCCTCCGGCATGGGCAATGATGCCACCGTCGAACTCTCTCCAGTTGCTGGACGAAACGTTCTCGGTATCCGGGACGGAATTATCCGCGACCAAACAGCACTGAGAACGCTTCAGGAATACATCAGGACGCAATGCCTTCGATGATAGCGATAATTTTACTCATCATCCTTCA
>JAJXBQ010000217.1:0-5493 GCA_021640525.1 Segatella copri | reverse complement strand
GTTGATATGAGGGAAAAAGAGAAAATCTTGTAATAGGGAACGACATTGCTTTTTATCAGCATGGAGACAGTCCTACAAGCAGAGAAAACTATTGCCCTAAAAATGAGTTGGATAGTATTTTCTAAAAGTAGTATCGACTACGAATAGTATAATAGTCGAATAGTTTTTACTACCATACTACGGATAGTAAAGTCTGTTTATAGAAGAGATAGCGGTATCATCGTCTGTTCGGCGATGATACCGCGCGGCACTCATGTGTCATGCCGCTTTAGGTATTCTGTCATTGCCTCATTGACAATATCACGCAAGGACATCCCTTTCTTGATGGCGAGGTACTTCATCCTCGTGTGGATGCTCTTGTTGATAAGGAAATTGCAATGCACCGGCACTTCGGTAGTCTCAGAAACAGACACAGGTGGTGCTGGTGTAGTTTCTGTGACTATCTGCTCCTTACTCGGCTTCTTTGTGGAAGAAAGGAGTCCGTTGAGACCGCCTTTCATTCCCTCTTTCAACATACTGCTCTTGCTCATGGCTATGCTATTTTAAGTTTAACACTTCTTTTGCCAAAGACATATAATCACTGGCACCATTGGATTTGGGATTATACTCAAAGATAGTCTTGCCGTTGATGGGTGCTTCTGCCAAAGCCACATTATCACGGATGACGGTCTTGAAAACCTTCTCGTGAAAACTGTCATTGACGATTTCCCTCACGCTTCGGTTCAACGTCTTGCGGCGATCGAACTGGGTGATGACGATGCCGCCCACTTTAAGGTTGGAGTTGAGCCGCTCCTGAACGATGCGGATGATGTCCATCAACTTTGCCATACCTCTCATGGCAAGGTATTGCGCTTGAACAGGGATGATGATGTAGTCGGCTGCGGTGAGGGCATTCAAGGTCAGCAAGCCCAATGACGGTGGACAGTCGATGATGATGTAGTCGAAATGCTCTTTGGCGATGGCTTTGGTGATAAGTCCCTTCAAGATAAGCTCCCGTCCCGGCTCGCTGATAAGCTCTAACTCAGCCGCAGACAGGTCAAGGCATGAGGGTGAGACGGTGATGCCGTTGTGCAACTTGACCAACGGCAAGGTGTACTGTCCACACATTGCGCCATAGACTGTCTGTTCTTCCTCGATGGACAATCCCAAGGCTTCCGTGAGGTTGGCTTGTCCATCCATGTCAATAGCCAAGACGTTCTTCTTACTCAGTTGCAGAGCTGCCGCAAGGCTTACTGCGGTCGTACTTTTCCCTACACCACCCTTGTGATTTAATACTGCAATTATCTGTGTCATAACATGATACTACTATTAGTGAATACTACTTTACTATTCTACTACTGATAGTACATACTAACCATAGTAAAAGCGGATTTACTACGATTAGTACGTACTACTCTCAGTTGATACTACCCTCAGAAGGGAAGGTCTTCGCTCTTGTCCTGCGGTGCATCGGCTGGCGGTACGGGAGCCTCGCCCTCTGCCTTGGCTGCCTTGCGTGCCTTTGTTGCAGGTGTGTCGGTTGCATCCTTCTTCCCTGCATTGACAAAGGCGATGGAGTCAGCTATGATGCTATGCTGTATGTGGTTCTCTCCGTTGCGGTCTGTCCAAATGGAAGAAGTCAGTGTGCCTTCCACAAGCACCATACGACCCTTGGTGAGGTATTCAGCCAAACGGATATGGTTCTCCTTGCTGCTCTTCACCCTTACCCAAGTGGTGATTTGCTTGCCCTTACTGTAGTCGTCCACTGCGATGTCAACAGCCATGAATGTTCCGTGTGTACCTGTGATGACGCGGCAATCCTTTGCTCCGATGCGTCCGATAGTGTGAGTGTAAATCATAATGTGAAAATGTTATAGTGGCAAGTTGGTTAGACTTGCCGTTACCTTGTTATTTAAATGACTTTTCTTGTTGATTGAACATAAGCTATTGCTTCATTCATAATTTCTGCTCGTGACCTACTCTTGTTATCTTGCATCCACTCATCAATTTCAGATTTGAGGAACATGATACGTTTCCCCTTCTTATGGAATGGTATTTGTTTATTGCTTGTCCAACAATAGATTGTGTGTTCAACTGGATGGGTAGGGAGATACTCACTCAATTCGGAAACACTAAGCCATTCCAATCCCTTATCGGGCTGAATTTGAGTCATTAGTGTGGAAAACTTTTCTTCTAAAATCTCCAGCTTGTTTATTACTAATGACAATGCTGATGGCAAGTCATTAAAACTCAATATTTGCTTTTCCATATCAATATATGTGTGGCAAGTTGGTTAGGCTTGCCGTTACCTTGTTATTAATATCCTTTCTTCGTCTGCCTTGTATTGGCGACAAAAGACTTGTTGCTGCCTGTGAGACTGATAGAGCCGCAATTAACAAACTCTCCGTCGGAATAGACTCTGTACTTCTGTCCGCTTACCTCATGCTTCTGTTTGATGCGCTCTCGCATCCACTTCTTGGCTGCGGTCAATGAGCAAAAGGTCTCGCTCTCCTTGGTCGTCTCGTCATATACGATGCACTGGGTCATACATGCTCCTACTTCATCCATGCACCTATACTCGACGTGACATAGTCCAACTGACCGCCAAATATGTCGCTTGGCTCTATGTCGTATTGTCCATCCCTCACTTCCTTGTCCTCTCCAAGAAGCGACAAGTTTCCGTCGGCATCCAAACGTGCTGCGTCTATGACGATGTCACGAGGCTCGTCAAAGAGATAACCTGCCACGATGGGCTGCTCTCCCTCGAAATGCACCTCAAAGCCTCCGTCCACCTCCGTGCCGTACTTGCGAAGAGCCGCTTTCAGCTCGTCCTGCTCCCGGTGCTGCAATGCCTGGAGTTGTCCGTGGATAGTGAGGTCTTGCAGTTCTGCCTCTCGTTTGGTGTGGGTTGCCTCGCCGGTCTTGCAGTCGATGTCATACTTGTGGTAAACCACTGGGATATGGTCTGCCGATGTGACAAGCCATGTGATGTTGTTCACTGAGAAGCCCTGTCTGGTGAGGAACTCCTCGATGTCTGAGCCGAGAAGGTGGTCGGCTACGTCAAGATACTCGATGCGTGCGTCAGCATCATGCAGGATGATAATCTTCATTGCCTTTCTATTTTTAGTGATACAAATAAGTTTGTCGCCCATGTCGCTGGACTTGTTTAACTACGTTGAAGAAACTTACGCTCAGCATAGTGAATAAATTCCCTCTGCGTTCGCTTAACCGTTTCTTTCTCTTCCCTCCTTTCGAGACCTTTCAGCCTGTGGAGGGATATTTTCTGCTCCCACAAGCCGCAAGAAAAGACATAAAGACAAATTATGTGTGAAGAATACTCTTTTCCGAGGAAAAGGAAGATTGTTCACAGTCACAAGACCTCAAGCAGAATTTGACGATTGTCTCAGACGCGGCTAACTTTGCAGGAAATATGCCTACCACTGCGCTGATTGGAAGAAGATTATTGATATTGGCTGCAAGAGGAATGATGTGTTATATATAAAGAGGTAAGAAGAAAGATTGAAACAGTAAGGGTGGGCAGTGAAGTGTTTGCAGGTCTGCTGTACCGACATAAAGCGAGTGTGTTGGCTGACCGGGATGCAAGTCATCAAAGCTTCAGCCTTGATAGCTTGTAGCACGGACAGACAATTCTCTCGCGTCGGTACTTCGGCATACTGTCAGCTTTGGCTAATAGCAACGTGTTGCCATCAGCCAAGGATGTCTGTATGACGACAGACCATGTAACGCTTCGCAAAGGCGTGGGGCAAAGCAGTATAATTTAGAAGTAGATAGTAACGTATATCAGGCAAGAAGAGACAGTTGCGCAACGGACAAATCGGGCACTCCTGTCAGCATGACAAATGTGCCTTGTCCTTGCCGCAGGACACTGAGGCAGATTGGACGTAGCAGACATGTCTGCCACATTCAATATGCCTGAGTGGACAAGAACTGCCTCTTGTATAGCAGAAGAGAAATTGTAAAACAGTTGATTAGTGGTAAAGGTGGTATGGGTGGGCAGAATGGCATTACACGGACATTGCCGAAGCCCGATAATGGGACAGCCAGACAGCAATAAAGGCAGTTATCAGAAGTGTCAGTTTCTGATAGTGACATTGTTGGCTGCCTGTCACATGGGATTCGTGCGGTGTCCGTACAGTAATGCCGTTCTGAAGGTGTGGGGCGAAGCGATACAACGCACTTGGACGAAACCACCGCTTATAACAGAAAATATTTTGCAGTCAAAGAGAAGAAGAATAGTAAAGCAGGTGTGGGTGGGTAGTGAAGCTGTCGCAAGATTGACGGTCTGAATATCAAGGCGAGTGGATAGCCAGTAAAGGACACAATTATCAGAAGCCTCGGCTTCGGCATCTTGTGGCATAGATGGCAGTCCTCTCGCGTTCAGACCTTGGCATACTGTCTTTCTTGGCTAATAGCGACTTTGTCGCCATCAGCCGGGAATATCTGTATGCCAACCATCTTGGTGACGTTTCGCAAATGGTGAGGGACGAAGTGGTTAGAATAAAGGAAGACGGCGTTGCCGTTATGGTTAATAAATGCACATGGTTGTTATTAGAGAAGATTATCACACGCTATAACAGCAGATTGATGTCCCTGAGCAAAACAAAAGCGACCCGAAGGTCGCCTTGTTATGGAGAGGAAAGGCTATTTCTTGCCTTTCTTGGTTGCTGGCTTGGCCGGCTCTTCCGCAGGAGTCTCCTCCTTGTCGGGACACTCGTAGAACTTGGTTGCAACCATGATGATTCTGGAGTGCTTCACGCCATCCTTGTCTGTCCACTCCTCTGGCTTGAAGAAACCCTCGACGGTGAGCAACGTGCCCTTGGTGAGCTTGTCGAATGATTCGGTGTGCTCGTTCTTGCGCCATGCCTCCATATTCATGAAAGCCGATACGCGGTTGGTTTCCTCGCCGTTCTTCTCCTGACGGCCTACTGCCAATGAGAAGCGTGCTACGCTGGCGTTTGCGAACTGACGGATTTCTGCATCCTTACCTACGAAACCTGAAACTGTGAAGTTGTTCTCGATCTTTTTCATTTTGAATTGAATTTAAAAGTGAAACTTAATTTTTACATGCATTCAAAAGCAGGGATGTGGCACCATGTGGGAAGCACCATGAAAATCGTTCGCAATACTCTTTTTGTCGTTGGCGGTAAGGGAGAAAAAGGAAGATTACGCACTATTTTATTGGTCACAGCGATAGCGGCCACACAAGAAGGAGGAAGTCCTTCGCAGCATCACGCTACCTTTGCATGGTAAAAATAAGTGGCTTTCAAATAGCTCAATTCAGAAAAAGACGGGGCCAAACAATGGAACAAAGGTTGTAAGCAAGGAGGCAATCCGTATGCAACAGACAGGGGCACTGCTATGGCTGTATGCCTGGAGAAACGAAGCGGGAAATCCGACCTTACAGCTGTATCATCAGAAGAGTGAGGAGCATGAACACTGATGCACGATGAACGACAAGCCTAAGGGTCAGCTTAGCAATAGAGGCATCAAGCC
>JAJXBQ010000216.1:0-5521 GCA_021640525.1 Segatella copri | reverse complement strand
CATAAAATATTAAACATCATATAAATGAAGAAGATTATGCTTTTGGGCTCAGGCGAACTGGGCAAGGAATTCACCATCGCCGCAAAGCGAGCAGGACAGTATGTCATCGCTTGCGACAAGTATGACAATGCACCAGCCATGCAGGTAGCCGACGAGCGAGAAGTGTTCTCGATGCTCGATGGCGACGCATTGACCGCAGTGGTTGAGAAACATCACCCAGACATCATCGTGCCTGAGATTGAAGCTATCCGCACCGAGCGCCTCTTCGACTTCGAGAAAGAGGGCATCCAGGTTGTGCCTTCGGCACGTGCCGTGAACTACACCATGAACCGCCGTGCCATCCGCGACCTGGCTGCCAAGGAACTGGGTCTGCGCACAGCCAAGTATTTCTATGCAAAGACTTTCGAGGAGTTCAAGAACGCAGCCGACGAAATCGGATTCCCATGCGTAGTGAAGCCACTGATGAGCTCCAGCGGTCATGGTCAGAGCTATGTGCACAACGACGATGAGCTGATGGAGGCTTACAAGGAGGCGATGGAAGAAGGTCGTGGCGACGTGAAGGAAGTAATCATCGAGGAATTTATCGACTTCGATTCTGAGTTCACCCTGCTCACCGTCACCCAGAAAGACGGTCCTACCCTCTTCTGTCCACCTATCGGCCACGTACAGAAGGGCGGCGACTACCGCGAGAGCTGGCAGCCATTCCAGATTCCAGAGGAGGCTTTGAAGAAGGCTGAGCATATTGCCGGCGAAGTAACCAAGGCATTGACAGGTGCCGGTCTCTGGGGCGTAGAGTTCTTCCTGAGCAAGCAGGGCGAAGTCATCTTCTCAGAATTGAGTCCTCGTCCACACGATACAGGTATGGTAACCCTCGGTCACACCACCAACCTGAGCGAGTTTGAGCTCCACTTCCGTGCCGTGATGGGCTTGCCTATCGCCGGAATCCATCTGGAGCACATCGGCTGTTCTGCCGTCATCCTCTCGCCAAAGGAAAGCACCGAGCCATTAAACTACAATATGCTCGATGCCCTGAAGGAAGACCACACCCGCATCCGTATCTTCGGCAAGCCAGAGGCTCACGTAGGCCGCCGCATGGGCGTCGTACTCTGCTACGGTGAGAAGGGTGATGACCTCAATCAGCTTCGCGACAAGGCAAAGCGTCTGGCAAAAACCGTATTGGGAACCGACCCATACATGAAGAAATAGACATGAAAGAATTAGGAAGAATTATCACATTACCCAAGATATTCGACCCAAGAGGCAACCTGACAGTGGCAGAGGGAGAAACGCATATTCCCTTTGCCATTGCCCGTACCTACTGGACCTATGATGTTCCGGGCGGAGAAAGTCGCGGTGGCCATGCTCACAAGGAATGCCAGGAATTCATCATAGCAGCCAGCGGTTCCTTTTCGGTAACACTGGATAATGGAGAACAGAAGAAGACCTATCATCTCAACCACCCTTGGGAGGGACTGTTCGTAGATGTCAATATCTGGCGAACACTGGATGATTTCTCTTCCGGCTCATTGTGTCTGGTTCTGGCTTCCCAAAAGTTTAAGGAAGAAGACTACATACGCGAATATGACGAATACCTCAGATTCATCAGTTCATCCCAAAGTCCTAATCTCTCAAAAACAGAGAATCAATAACGCTAAATATCATGTTTGAGATAAAAAAATACAACGATGCAGACAAGGAGGCGTGGAATGCTTATGTAGAACATGCACGCAACGCCACCTTCCTCTTCAATCGCAACTATATGGATTACCATTCCGACCGGTTCAAGGACTATTCCCTGATGTTCTACAAGAACGGAAAACTCCATTCCCTATTGCCGGCCCATGAGAGAGAGGATATATTCTGCTCTCACTTTGGCCTTACTTATGGAGGACTGATAATGAATAAGGATGTGACAGCAGCTGACGTTGTCCAGCTTTTCAAAGAATTGAACGAATACCTCAGGCAACAGGGTTTCAAAAAGGTACTATACAAACCTGTGCCTTGGGTTTACCACCAGATGCCATCCGAAGAAGATCTTTATGCCATCTATTGGGTATGCAAGGCACGCATCGTGAAACGCGATATCGGGTCAGTTCTTTTCCTACAAGAGAAGCCAAGATGGAGAAGACTTCGCCGCCGCTCCCTAAAGAAAGCACAGGAGGCAGGAATTATTGTAAAGAAAGAGAATAATTTCGAAGATTTCTGGAAAGTTCTTGACGCTAATCTTGAAGAACGATATCAGGTGCATCCTGTTCATACTCTCCAAGAAATAGAACTTTTACATAGCCGTTTTCCTGACAACATCATTCAATACAATGCCTACCTGAAAGATGAAATTGTAGCAGGATTCACCTTCTACATCACGCCACAGACGGTACATGGACAATACTGTTCATCAAACGACAAAGGTAAGGAACTTGGAGGCATTGACGCCATTTACGACCAGGTTCTAAATCATGATTATGCCGATTATAAATTCTTTGACTTTGGTCGTTCTACAGAAGGCGATGGTGATTATCTGAACGAAGGTCTCATCAGCCAGAAAGAAGGTTTCGGAGGAAGAGGAGTGGTTTATGATACTTACGAATGGAGCTTATAATAGTTAATAGTTGAAAGTTGATAGTTTATAGCAATCTTGCGAACGGCTAAGACCTATAAACCATCAACTTTTAACTATAAACTAAATCAGTATAACTGTCACACCACGAGCAGCCTGCGCACCCATAACCAGTGCCTGCTCAATATCGGCAGTCTTGGAAGGACCACTGATGAAAATACCGAAATTGTACTTCGGATCCATCTCAATACGGGCATAAGCCTCATGCATATTGTTCACAATCTTGGATTTTTCGAGGAATATCACAAGGTATTCCGAGATGAAAAGCACCGCTTTCTCCTTCATGGTCTGAGGAATCCAGATGCAACCATTCTCGGCAACACCCACTTCACCACGAACAATACCCACATCAGTACCATTCAGGTCGTTGGCCTCAGCCACGGTATCAGGATTCTTCTGGGCAATCGTAATCTCAGGCAGGTTGGAAGCAAAGACCTTGGCTTCCGGATAAGCCTTCTTCACCAGCTCATCCAGACTCTCACCCTCCTTCGCCTCTATCACGTGGCCACCTACCGATTCCGTCATCTCAATAAACTGTTTCAGCGTATCCTCATACTGGATACCCTTCACATCTACGGCAGGCATATCGAATTGAACATGCGTATTCTTACGCAACTTGTTCAGGAAATCTTCTTTCTTCATTGAACTTTGAAATTTGAACTTTGAACTTTATGATGACCCACTACTTCACCTTTCCTTCTTTCCAAAGCTGATGGAAACTCTTCTTTGCAAACTCAGGCATGGCGTGACCGATGCCCCAGGCATTCCAATTGCTGAAGTGCGTGCAGCATTCAGGAACCAGATTGACAAGCGGAGCAAACTTCAGGGCTGTGGTGTAGAGCGCAGGACGGTCGAAGAGATACTTCATACCATTCGACATCGCCTTCTTGACAGGATCAGCCTTACCCAACTTCTCCAGACTCTGGCGCCAGACATAAATCTGAGAACCCGGTCCTACCTTGGAAGGACAGACATTGTCGCATGACAAGCACAAAGTACATGCCGAAACATTATCGCTGTATTTCTGAGGATTCTTCAGCATACCCAGGTTCACACCTACAGGTCCCGGAATAAAATAGGTGTAGCTGTAACCGCCTGAACGACGATAGACCGGACAGGTATTCATGCAGGCACCGCAGCGCATACACTTCAACGTCTGCCAGTGGTCCTTATCAGCGAGAATGTCGCTTCTGCCGTTATCCACCAATACCACATGCATCTCAGCACCCGGACGAGCCTGGCGGAAATGAGAAGTGAAGGCGGTGGTAGGCTGACCGGTTCCGCAGCGGCAGAGCAGACGCTGGAACACAGCCAATGACTTATAATCAGGAACCAGTTTCTCGATACCCATCGCTACGATATGGAGCTTAGGCATGGAAGTGGTCATATCCGCATTACCCTCGTTGGTGCAAACCACGCAATCGCCGGTAGCAGCCACACCGAAGTTACATCCGGTCATACCTGCTCCAGCTTCCATAAACTGGTCGCGGAGATGATGACGGGCACAGCGGGTCAGGTAAGTAGGATCGTAGTTGCCGATTTCCTTGGAGATACCCTTCTCCTCGAACATCTTACCTACCTCCTCACGCTTCAGGTGGATGGCAGGCATCACGATATGGCTAGGCTTCTGACCCAGAAGCTGGATGATGCGCTCACCCAGGTCGGTCTCCACCACGTCAATGCCGTGCTGCTCCAGATAAGGATTCATCTCGCACTCCTCGGTGAGCATCGACTTCGACTTCACCATCTTCTTCACGTTATGATCCTTCAGGATACCGAGCACAATCTCATTGAATTCCTGTGCATCCTTTGCCCAGTGAACCTTCACCCCGCGGCTCTCCAGATTCTTGGAAAACATATCGAGATAATCGGCGAGATGGGTAATGGTGTGCATCTTGATTTCAGACGCATGCTCGCGGAGATCTTCCCACTCAGGAAGTTCCTGCGCCATCTTATCTCTCTTCTGACGAACAGACCAGAAGGTAGCGTCGTGCCAGGTGGTCTTCTCTACGTTCTGCGTAAACTTCGCAGCTCTCTTGGAATGTTCTGTACTCATAGTCCTGCAGCTAATATTTGAACAACATGAATAAACTTGATCGGCATATTCTCCTTCTTGGCGATTCCAGCCATGTGCATCAGACAGGAAGAATCCGGTCCGGTAACAAACTCAGCACCCGTAGCCATGTGGCGCTTGATCTTGTCCTCGCCCATACGGGTAGAAACGGCAGGTTCCTCAATAGAGAACATACCGCCAAATCCGCAGCACTCATCCTTGCGCTCCGGTTCGTGGATGGTAATGCCTTCCACCATATTTAATAAATCAATGATTTTGTTGAAAGGCTTGATGTGGCGCTCAGAAGGAGATGACAATCCCAGTTCGCGCACACCGTGACAACTGTTGTGTACACTCACCACATGCGGGAACTTGCCCGGCACATGATCCACCTTCAGCACATCGTGAAGGAACTCCACAACATCCATGATTTTCTTTGAGGAAATACACTCGTGCTTACCCTCAAGGATTTTAGGATAATACACCTTTACGTAAGCGGCACATGAGGCAGAAGGAGCTACGATATAATCGTAATCCTTGAACAGCTCATCAAATGTCTCTATGACCTTCTCCGACTTGTCCTGAAAACCCGCATTAGCCATTGGCTGGCCGCAGCAAGTCTGTTTTTCGGGATAACCCACGTCTAGTCCGTAATGCTTAAGCAACTTGTATGTAGCCACACCCGCTTCAGGGTAAAGGGCATCCACATAACAAGGGACGAATAATCCGACTTTCATTGTTGTTATATTTATCTTGTTTGCTATTTTTATTCTTTTTCTACATGACTAAAAGCCGCTGCAAAAGTAACAAAATAATTGCAAAAATACGACATTCTAGAGAAGAAATAATAA